>JAZOOR010000015.1:0-15013 GCA_045655125.1 Oscillospiraceae bacterium | reverse complement strand
AGTTGCCCCTAAAGGCTTTGGCAGCGAGAATATGAGCAAAATTGCAATGCTTCGACCCTCTGACGGAGTTGAGGGTGTTAAGGAGTTTGTTATCAAAACAGTTGAGGATGCAGGCCCCAACCCCTGCCCCCCTATCGTTGTTGGAGTAGGTATCGGCGGCACCTTTGACAAGGCGGCGTATCTTGCTAAAAAGGCTCTGCTACGCCCCGTCGACAAGGCAAATGATGACCCCTTTTATGCACAGCTTGAAAATGAACTTCTTGAGAGCATCAACGCGCTGGGCATTGGTCCTCAGGGCTTTGGCGGAAAAACAACCGCTTTGGCTGTAAACATTGAGAAGTTCCCCACACATATTGCAGGTCTGCCCGTTGCGGTTAACATTAACTGCCACGTTACAAGACACAAAACGGAGGTGCTCTAAATGGCTATTTCGGTTAAAGCGCCGCTTTCTCGAGATGCGGCAAGAGAGCTTCGAGCAGGCGACAGTGTTCTGCTTTCGGGAGTTATCTACACCGCCCGCGATGCCGCTCACAAGCGCCTTTGTGAGCTTGTAGCAGAGGGTAAAGAGCTTCCTTTAGATGTTAAAGATGCTATAATTTATTTTGTCGGTCCTACCCCCGCAAAGCCGGGGCAGGCAATCGGCTCGGCAGGACCTACCACCTCTTACAGAATGGACGCTTACAGCCCCACCCTTATAAAAGAGGGTCTTACAGGAATGATTGGCAAGGGCAAGCGAGGACCTGAGGTTGTAGAGGCTATGAAAAAGCACGGTGCCGTTTATTTCGGCGCTATCGGCGGCTGCGGAGCGCTGCTGAGTAAGTGCATTAAAAAAGCCGATGTTATTGCCTATGACGATTTGGGCGCCGAGGCTATCCGCAGACTCGAGGTTGAGGATTTCCCCGTTATTGTTATTATTGATAGCCTGGGCAACAACCTTTATGAAAGCGGCAGAAAAGCCTATCTTGAAGAGAATAAGTAAATTAAAAAAGAGAGCCGATGGCCCTCTTTTTTTATTGTGTCAGATTTGCTTGACAAAATTAGGGTAGTTTATTAGAATTGGTATATAACAATTTTAGGAGTGGGATTTTTGAGTTCTATTTATAACATAAACCCCAATTTAGATGTCCCCATATACAGACAACTTGTTGACAGCATCCGCACAGCCATCAAGAAAGGCTCGCTGGCGGCAGGTCAGCAGCTTCCTACGGTTGCTGAGCTGACGAATGAGCTTTCGGTCGCACGCGGCACCGTCAAGCGCGCATATGACGAGCTTGAGCGTGCCGGATTTATTGAAAAGGTGCAGGGACGAGGCACATTCGTGCGCTATCAGCCGCAGAGTTCGGGCAGCCGCAAGGAGCAGGCTATGGCAGCTATTGACAGTATGCTCAACTCCCTTGAAGATATGGGGCTTTCGGCGGCAGAAATAAACATCTTCTTAAACCTTAAGCTCCGTGAGCGCTCCGAAGAGGAGGCGCACGTTAAGGTTGCAGTTGTTGAGTGCAACCCCGAAAATCTCTCTCAGATGTCCGAGCAGCTTAGGCACATAAACGGGGTTGACCTCTATTCCTATATGCTCGACGGTATTAAGCAGTATCCCTACAAGCTCAGCGAGGATTTTGACCTTATTGTTACCACCTCAGCCCACGCTGATTATCTGGAAACGGTTGTTCCTATAAAAAAACGCATTGCGCGCGTGGCACTTCGCCCGTCAGCGCGCTGTCTTTCTCACATTATAAAGCTCAAATCGGGCAAAAAGCTCGGCATAATCGGCTACAGCCGCCGTTTTGGAGCTTTGTTGCAGTTTACTGCTGAGTCCTACGCCGAGGACATTGAAATCAGCCGTCCTCTCAGCCTTGATACAGATGGCAATGTAAAAGGCTATATAAAAGGCAAGGATGCACTGCTTGTTCCGCGCTCATTTGAGAAATATTTCAGCTCTGAAGCTTCCGAGGCGGTGCGCCGTTTTGACGGAGAAATCATTGACTGCTACTATGAGATGGACGAAGGCTCTATCCTCTATCTCGAAAACAAAATAAAACGAATTTTAGAAGAAAAAACTATATAAGTTAAGGGTGCCCGCACACTTGTGTGCGGGCATCTCTTTTTTATCATTTTTCACTCCAAATAAACGTTTTGCACC
Source organism: Oscillospiraceae bacterium (assembly GCA_045655125.1). Classification (GTDB taxonomy): domain Bacteria; phylum Bacillota; class Clostridia; order Oscillospirales; family Ruminococcaceae; genus SIG578. Next base: position 12,873 of record JAZOOR010000015.1, on the reverse strand, counting down.
TTGACAAGTGTTATATAACATTATATTATATAGGGGTAGAACAATCATAGTTTACTATGAAATTTTAAGATGAGGTGCAAAAAATGGAAAAACGCGAAAAAAAGGTCTTGGTCATCGGCGTTATCGGCGCTGATGTTCATGCCGTTGGCAACAAGATTTTGTACCACGCTTTTACACAGGCCGGATTTGAGGTCGTAAACTTAGGCGTTATGGTTTCCCAGGAAGAATACATTGCTGCGGCAATCGAATCGAGTGCCGACGCTATCGTTATTTCTTCTCTTTACGGACAGGGCGAGCTTGACTGCCGCGGAATGCGCGAAAAGTGCGACGAGGCAGGTCTTAAAGGAATTCCCCTTCTCGTCGGCGGAAACATTGTTATAGGAAAACAGAAGTTTGAGGATGTTGAAAAGCGCTTTAAAGCAATGGGCTTTGACCGTGCATTCCCTCCCGGAACTGCTCCCGAAACCACCATTGAGGCTCTGCGTGAGCTCTTACATATGGATGGTGAAAATGCGTGAAAAATGTCTTGCTGATTGATTTCGGCAGTACATACACAAAGCTTACCGCAGTCGACTTAGAGGCAGAAAAAATTCTTGCAACTGCCGCCGCCTACACAACGGTGCAGACCGATATAAATGACGGATTAGAGGCAGGGCTTCGGCTTTTGGAACAAAAGACAGGCAAGATAGAATACGCAGACTGCTATGCCTGTTCCTCTGCTGCAGGGGGACTTAGAATGGTTACAAGCGGACTTGTTCCCGAGCTTACAAGCGAGGCGGCAAAGCTGGCAAGTCTGGGCGCAGGCGCGAAGGCTGTCGGAATGTATTCCTTTGAGCTTACAGAGGACGATATAGAGGAAATAAAGTCTCTTTCGCCCGACATTTTCCTGCTCACAGGCGGCACCGACGGCGGAAACAGCGAGTGCATTCTGCACAACGCAAGGCAGCTTGCCTCTATAAAACCCGAATTTCCTATAGTTATTGCGGGAAACCGCTCGGCAGCGCGAGAGTGTGAGCGGATTTTAGAGGGCTGTGAGGTGTATGTCTGTCCAAATGTAATGCCAAAGTTTGGAGTTCTTCAGATAGAGCCGACACAAAAGCAGATTCGCGAGATATTTTTAAACCGAATTATCAGCGCAAAGGGCCTTAGCCGAGCGGCAGAGCTTTTATCAGATATTATGATGCCCACACCGTCAGCAGTTTTGCAGGCTATGGAATTGCTTTCCAAAGGCTGCGAGGGCGAAATGGGAATAGGAGAGCTTGTTGCTGTGGATGTCGGCGGAGCCACCACCGATATTTATTCTATAGCAGACGGTATGCCCGAGCATATGAACACAGTTTACAAAGGTCTGCCCGAGCCTTATGCCAAGAGAACGGTTGAGGGTGATATCGGAATGCGCTACAGCATAGGCGGTATAGTTGACGCCGCAGGCATTAAAAGGGTTTGCGAGCTGTCAGGACTTTCAGAAGAGAAGGTCTGCGAGCTTGTAGATTACCTTAAAATCAACACCGACAAGGTTCCCAATGGTGACAGCGAGCTTGAAGCGCTTGACTTTGCTCTTGCAAGCTGTGCCATTGAAGAGGCGGTTCGTCGCCACGCAGGAACTATTTCGGAAACCTTTACAATGATGGGACAAACCTTTGTTCAGGAAGGAAAAAATCTCACAAAGGTAAAACAAATTGTTGTTACAGGCGGAAGCCTTATCCACACAAAGAGAACCGAGCAGATTGCTGCTCACGCGCTCTTTGACCCGCGTCACCCCGAATCGCTTAGGCCCAAAGAGGCAGGAATTTGGGTAGACAGAACGTACATTTTAGCCGCGATGGGACTTTTATCATCATATTATCCCAAAACGGCACTTCGAATAATGAAAAAGGAGCTTGAGTACCATGGACATTCAGAATAAAAGAATCTCTGACGAAGAATTTTCCGCTCTGAGAAGCGAAGTTCTTGCCCAGTGGCCCACCGGCAAGGATGTTGACCTTGAAGAAGCAGTTGCCTATCACAAGGCGATGCCCGAGTGCAGAAACTTTTCCAAAAAGCTTGTAGATGCAAAGCGTGACGGACGCACACTCGTTCAGCCCCGCGCTGGTGTTCCCGTTATTGAGGAGCACATTAAGCTTATGCAATATTTAGAAAAAGAGGGAGAGGCCGACCTTCTGCCCTCCACTATTGACAGCTACACCCGTCAGAACCGCTATGAAGAGGCTGAGAACGGAATTGCCGAGTCACTCCGTCTTGACAGAGCAATGCTCAACGGCTTCCCCGCAGTTAACCACGGTGTTGCAAACTGCCGCAAGGTTATCGAGAGTGTTAATGTTCCTATGCAGGTTCGTCACGGAACTCCCGATGCAAGACTTCTTGCTGAAATTACTCTTGCAGGCGGCTACACCAGCTATGAGGGCGGCGGTATTTCCTATAATCTGCCCTACTGCAAAAACATTCCTATGGAGCGCACCATCCGCGACTGGCAGTATGTTGACCGCCTTACAGGTATTTATGAGGAAATGGGCGTTTCCATTAACCGCGAGCCCTTCGGTCCTCTTACCGGAACTCTTGTTCCTCCCTGCATTTCTCACGCTGCTGCTGTTATCGAGGCTCTTCTTGCTGCTGAACAGGGAGTTAAGAATATCACTGTCGGTTACGGACAGTGCGGAAATCTTGTTCAGGACATCGCCGCTATCCGCACCCTTCAGGAGCTTACCGATGAGTATCTTGAAAAGTACGGCTACAAGGATGTTGAGGTCACCACCGTTCTGCATCAGTGGATGGGCGGTTTCCCTGCTGATGAGGCCAAGGCATTCGGTGTTATCTCCTTCGGCAGCCTCATTGCCGCTCTTTCCAAGGCAACCAAGGTTATTGTTAAAACTCCTCACGAGGCTGTCGGTATTCCTACTATGGAGGCTAACGCTCAGGGACTTCGCTGCACCAAGCAGGTTGTTAATATGCTCGCTGACCAGTCATTCCACGATGATCACCTTGAGGAAGAGAAGGATATTATTCGCAGAGAAACCCGCGCCATTGTTGACAAGTGCTTTGAGCTTGGAAATGGCGATATTGCTGTCGGTGTTTGCCGCGGAGTTGAGGCCGGTGTTCTCGATGTTCCCTTTGCTCCCTGCCGCGCTAATGCAGGTCTTATGCTGCCCTGCCGCGATAATAACGGCGCTGTTCGTATCTTAAATCCCGGAAACCTTCCTTTCGACAAAGAGCTTCTTGATTTCCACAAGGAAAAAATTAACGAGCGCGCAAAGGCTGAAAAGCGCGAGGCTTCGTTCCAGATGGTTATTGACGATGTTTATGCCATCGGTAAGGGCCGCTTAGTCGGTCGTCCCAGATATTAAGCATTATTAAGGAGAGCGAATGTTATGAAAATCGTAGACGTTGTTTGTTCTGCCGGACGCACCGGCTTCTATTTCGACGACCAGCGCGCCATTAAGGGCGGCGCAGGTCACGATGGTGTTTTCTACACAGGCGCACCTGTTACCGACGGCTTTACCGCTGTCCGTCAGGCAGGTGAGTCCATCTCTGTTATGATAGTTCTTGAGGACGGTCAGGTTGCCTTTGGCGACTGCGCCGCTGTTCAGTACTCAGGAGCAGGCGGAAGAGACCCCCTCTTCCTTGCAAAAGACTTTATCCCCGTTATTGAAAAATACATTAAGCCCGAGCTCGTTGGCAAAGAGGCTAATGATTTCCGCGGACTTTGCGCTATGATGGAAGCTATAAAGGTTGACGGCAAGCGCCTTCACACCGCTATCCGTTACGGTCTTTCTCAGGCTATTCTCGATGCAGTTGCAAAGGCACAGGGCAAAATGATGTGCGAGGTTGTTGCAGACGAATATGGTTGCACCGTTTCCGAGGAGCCTATCGCAATCTTTACCCAGTCAGGCGACGACCGATATGACAATGCAGACAAAATGATTATCAAGGGCGCTCAGGTTCTCCCTCACGCTCTTATCAACAATGTTGAGTCCAAGCTCGGCAAAAAGGGCGAGAAACTCGCTGAGTATGTTGCCTGGCTGCGTGACCGCATTTTAGCAAACCGCTCAAGTGAGGACTATGCTCCCGTTATGCACATTGACGTTTACGGCACCATCGGCGCCGCATTCGGAAACAACAACTACAAAGAGATGGCTGACTATATCGAGGAGCTTGGCAAGATTGCTAAGCCCTTCCACCTTCGCATTGAAGGACCTATGGACTGCGACTGCGACAGAGAAACTCAGATTGAAGCTCTTGCAGGTCTTACCCGCGAGCTTGATGACAGAGGCTGTGATGTAGAGCTTGTTGCTGACGAGTGGTGCAACACTTTAGAGGATATCAAGCTGTTTGCCGACAACAAGGCAGGTCACATGGTTCAGATTAAGACCCCCGACCTCGGCGGTGTTAACAACACCATCGAAGCAGTTCTCTACTGCAAGGAAAAGGGAATCGGCGCATATCAGGGCGGTACCTGCAACGAAACCGACCGCAGCGCTCAGGTTTGCGTTCACTGCGCTATGGCTACCCAACCTGTTCAGATTCTCGCAAAACCCGGCATGGGCGTTGACGAAGGCTTTATGATTGTTTACAACGAGATGAACCGCATCATCGCAATGAAAAAGGCAAAGAAAGCCGCAAAATAAGTTAAATGGTAAACTAAAAAACCGCCCTCATAAGAGGGCGGTTTTTCTTTGCTTTGTTATTCTTCTTCGCTGAAGCTTTCTTTTCCTACACCGCAAAGGGGGCAGACGAAATCTTCGGGAAGGTCCTCAAACTTTGTTCCTGCAGCAATGCCGCCTTCCTCATAGCCCTCGGCCTCGTCATAAACCCAACCGCAAACATCGCAAACATACTTTTTCATATTATTTTCACCTCCGCTTTGAATATTTATGTCGGTATTATTGTGTTCACTGTAATCTTTGCAAAGCTCGTTTGCAAGTGCCTCAATCTGAGCCTTGCTCTCATCACTAAGTGTAGACATAATCTTCACAGTATTTTCTGCAAAGGTAATATTTTTGCTCTTTTCGAGCATTGATTTCATAATTCTTGCCGCAGTGGGCGCCCAACTACCGTTTTCGATAAAGGCAACCTCTCTGTTTTTATATCCGCGCTCAACAAGCCCCGTAATAAACTGATGCATAAAGGGAAAAATCTCACCATTGTAGGTTGTTGTGGCAAGCACAAGCTTTCCGTATCTGAAAGCGTCCTCAATGGCCTCTGCCATATCACATCTTGCAAGGTCGTTTAACACTACCTTGGGGCAGCCTTTCTCCTCTAACTTTTCAGCGAGAAGCTCTACTGCCTTTTTGGTGTTTCCGTAAACCGAGGTGTATGCAATTACAACCCCTTCGGTTTCTACGCCGTAGCTTGACCAGATATTATAAAGATTTAAGTAATACTCTAAATTTTCAGAAAGTACAGGTCCGTGCAGAGGACAGATGGTTTTAATATCGAGCGCCGCCGCCTTTTTTAGAAGCGCTGTAACCTGTGCGCCGTATTTTCCCACAATGCCGATATAATATCTCCTTGCCTCGCAAGCCCAGTCTTCCTCTACATCGAGAGCGCCGAATTTTCCAAAGCCGTCCGCCGAGAAAAGCACCTTATCGGCGCTGTCATAGGTAACTATAACCTCGGGCCAGTGTACCATCGGAGCGGTAACAAAGGTGAGGGTGTGTTTTCCTAAAGAGAGTGTGTCCCCCTCGCCGACTACTATCTGCTTATCTGCAAAATCGGTGCCGAAAAAGTTCTTCATCATAGAAAACGCCTTTTGAGAGGAAACTATTTTGGCATCGGGGTAGCGCTCTGTAAAGCTTACAATATTTGCCGAATGGTCAGGCTCCATATGCTGAACAACAAGGTAATCGGGCACTCTGTCATCAAGAGTGTTTTTTATGTTTTCAAGCCACTCTTCCTTAAAAGCGGCATCTACACTGTCCATAACCGCGATTTTCTCGTCAATTATGGCATAGGAATTATAAGCCATGCCGTTTGGAACTGTGTACTGCCCTTCAAAGAGGTCTATATTATGGTCGTTAACACCGATATATTTAATGTCATCTGAAATATACATGCTATTTTCCTTTCTAAAAGATTATAGCATTATTATACTTTTAAATTATTGTTTTTTCAACACCCAAATATACAAAAACGGGAATATTTTTATTTGTATTTCCGAGGAAAATATGATATAGTAAGTTAAGAAACTAATAAGGAGCGCGCGATTATGCCTTTTCTTCCAATAACTAAAGAGGAGCTGCTCTCACGCGGGTGGGACAGAGCCGATTTTGTAATCGTTACGGGTGACGCATATGTAGACCACCCTTCTTTCGGCACGGCTATTATCTCGCGCGTTTTGGAAAAGGCAGGTTATCGGGTTTGCATTATATCTCAGCCGAAAAGTGACAAGGATTATCTTATTTTCGGCGCTCCAAAGCTTGCCTTTTTAGTAAACAGCGGCAACATCGACTCTATGGTGGCGCACTACACCGCCGCCAAAAAGCGCCGCAGTGATGATGCCTACACCGCAGGCGGCAAGGCAGGCGCTCGGCCCGACCGCGCTGTCACCGTTTACTGCAAGGCTCTGCGCCGTCTTTTCGGGGATACCCCTATTGCAATAGGCGGAATTGAGGCTTCCCTGCGCCGTTTTGCGCATTATGATTATTGGGATGACCGTGTGCGTCCCTCTATTCTGCTCGAATCGGGCGCGGATTTGCTTATGTACGGAATGGGAGAAAAGCACATTGTCGAAATTGCTGATAGGCTCAGTGGCGGTGAGCCGATTTGTTCAATTACTGACGTTCGCGGCACCTGCTACGCCGTTTTAACGCGCGACTACACCCCCGCTCCCGCCAAGGAATGTCCCTCTTTTGAGGCGGTGAGCGAAAAAAGCGAGCGCGGCTTTAAGGCATATGCCAAGGCAACGAGAATACAGCAGGACGAGCACGATGCAGTGCGCGGCAGGAGAGTTATTCAGCGCTGTGGCAATAAAATAGTTGTTCAAAATCCCCCTATGCCCCCTCTCTCCACGCAGGAGATGGACGAGGTTTATTCCCTGCCCTTTATGCGCGACTACCACCCCTCTTACGAGTCTCTCGGCGGTGTGCCCGGCATAGAAGAGGTTAAGTTTTCGATAATTCACAACCGAGGCTGCTTTGGCGCCTGTAATTTCTGCGCCCTCGCTTACCATCAGGGCAGGCAAGTTACCTGCCGCAGCCACAGTTCAGTAATAGACGAGGCAAAGGCTATTACACAGATGCCCGATTTCAAGGGTTACATTCACGATGTCGGCGGACCTACCGCCAATTTCCGCGCCCCATCTTGTGAGGCGCAATTAAAGAGAGGTCTGTGTGCTGACAAAAAGTGTCTTGCCCCCGCCGTTTGCCCCGCAATAAAGGCAGATCACTCGGACTATCTTGCGCTGCTTCGCTCGCTTCGCGCTCTGCCGAAAGTTAAAAAAGTATTTATCCGCTCGGGAATTCGGTTTGATTATCTTATTGCCGACAAAAACGAGGAATTTTTCAAGGAGCTTGTTGAGCATCACATCAGCGGACAGTTAAAGGTTGCGCCCGAGCACTGCTCGGAGAATGTTTTAAGGTGTATGGGCAAGCCGCCCATTGAAACATACAACAAATTTAAAAAGCGCTTTTACGAGCTTACAGAGGCGGCGGGCAAAAAACAGTTTTTGGTGCCATATCTTATGTCCTCTCACCCCGGCAGTACGGCAGGCGACGCCATTGAGCTTGCCCGATTTTTAAAGAAAGAGGGGCTACATCCCGAGCAAGTACAGGATTTTTACCCCACCCCCGGAACTGTTTCGACCTGTATGTTCTACACAGGGCTTGACCCCTATACAATGCAGAGCGTCTATGTGCCGCGCACACCAGAGGAGAAGGCGCAGCAGCGCGCACTCCTTCAGTATTTCCGCCCCGAAAACCGCGCCCTAGTTCTCTCAGCGCTCAAAAAGGCAGGCAGGTACGACCTTATCGGCAGCGGCAAAAACTGCCTTGTCAAAGATAACCGCCAGCCCCAAAACAAACCCGCTCCCAATAAAAATACTCGCCCCGCAAAAAAGAACGGCAAGGCTTGCAAAAAAACTCCCAAAAGAGGATAATATCAGAGAACCGTCCCCTATTGATTCGGGCAGCTTTATTGAATTAATCGCGGAAATAACAAAAACCATTATAAAAAATAAACAAAGTGAGGATTTAAATATGAGTTTATCGGAGGCTCCAACTGTAAAAATTACATATAATACTGCACAAGATGTATCTGATGAGATTTTGGGCGGTGTCATTCAGTATTGTAGAGCAACAGGTTATAAGCAAAACACAACGATGCTTACGTTCTTTTGGTCTGCTTTCCTACTATCTATCAAAGAAACATTAGATGAAAACGGAATCTTAAATGATACAATAAATTGTTTTATTCATTCTCTTGGGAAAGTGTTCCCTAAAGCGTCAGAAAATGTAGAATCACGAGAAAACATTAACAATATGCGACAGCACTTATGGAATCAACTTTCTACTGATTTTACTTCTTTACATACAGAAGCAGAAATTTCGACTTTTATAAAAATTGCAAATGAGTTGAACATTCAAGGAGATACTGCTACTACTAATAAGCCGAAAAGCGACCCAGCAAAAACTTTTTCACAGTTTTCTTCTAACATTAGTTCAAGTATTTATCGCATTTTACACGATATTGATAATGGTATTTGCATTCAGTATAAATATATCCTTGACGAGCTTCGATATGCAAGAACTAATCAAGAACCGAAAACAAACAAATTGGAAAATTCAAAAAAAGTTTATGTAAACACTCCACCCGCAGCAAATGCAGCAAATGGCAAACCTCTCGGTATGGCATGGTATAAGCTTCTTATTTACTTTTCGTTGATTGCTAGTGCTGTTATAAATATTATTTATGGTTTTAATTATATTTCTGGTGGGATTTATTTAGTTGAAACTAATGGACAAGTATCAGCCGAACAAGTCTATGCCTATTATGGAACAGGACTACAAGTTGTTGATGTCTTGTATGGGTTTTTCTTGATTACTTTTGCTATATTGGCTTTTGTAGTGCGACATAAGCTAGCAAATTACGAACCAGATTCACTAAAGTTTGTTAAAATCCTTTTTTCTCTTTCGGCTGGTGTTCCTTTTTTGCGTGAGATTTTGTCGTCAGTTATTATCGAACAACCACTTACCGGACATGCAGTAGCTTCGGCAATTGTTGGTTTGGTCTTCTTACTTTTGAATGTAAAATACTTCAATAAACGTGCCCATTTATTCGTTGATAAAACAATATCTGTACAATCATCTTACCAAGTTCAGTCACAACTCCAACAAATACATAAGAATGACGAGGTTCCTATTGCGACAAAAACTGCCGTTACACAGCAACCGACGATTAAGTTTTGTAGAAAATGTGGAGTAAAATTACACGAAGATAGCACTTTCTGTCATAAGTGTGGAACAAAAACAGCACTTGATATCTAAAATCAATACAAAGAAAGGAGTGTATGAGTATGTCTTTATCAAACTCTGAAAATAACAAAAAGGCAATCATTTGTCCCAAGTGCAAACAGGAACTACCAAAAGATAGTCAGTTTTGTCATTTTTGTGGTGCAAATATTAAGACCGCTATTTTATCTCAGATGGAAAATATACCGCAAGAAACCATCAGTGAACCATCTCCTGTAATACACACTCTTAATCATACAGAGACGGTCAAAAGGAGCAAAAATAAACCAATTATAATAGGAATTGTTTCTGCTGTTGCGGTAGCTTTAATAGCGGTATTGATAATTCTGTTGGTTGAAAACAACGGCAAAGATACTGATATATATAACGTAGGTGTCAGAACAATCTCTTTTGAAGACAAGTTCACGGCGGAATATGTACTTGCCACTTGGGAAAATGGTGCAAAGACCGAGAAGTCGATGATTGCCATTATGGACGAATATGGATCCGAGCAAGGCGGAGGACAATTATACATAATTACTCACGGACAATTTGTTGAGGAAGTAGAAGAATGGTGTTTCTCGCCAAAAAGAAGGGTCGGAGACTGTGCAATTATAAAAAATGCATATGGTTATTCGATATGTTATATCTCCAATATCAATTTAGAAGCTGACTACTATATTGATGCGACATATAATAATTCATCAGATAATAGTTTTCCATCCAGCGAAAGTAATGCGCCAACTACAGAACCTCAGCAAAAGCCACCCTCAACAACAAATAACGAAACTACATCAAAACCACAAGCGACCAAACCTTCGCAATTAAAACCCGAAACAACCAAGCCACAACAACCAACAACCATTAATTGTTTGAGGCTCACCTGTGATAATGTGGTAAGCAAAAGCGGACAATACTGTTCAGAACATAAGTGCGCCAACAGTAATTGTTCATTCGCGAAAGATTACGATTCACAATATTGTTCGGTGTGTCGGTGTTCAAATATAAAATGTAAAAATATGAAAATTTCCACAGGGTCTTATTGTATAGAACATACTTGTGAGGTAAGCGGCTGCACATCAAAAAAGCGATACAGTTCAGATTATTGTATTACTCATAAATGCAATAGTTGTGATAACATAAAAATCGATAATGGGTCTTATTGTGTAGAACATACTTGTGAAGTAAGCGGCTGCACATCAAAAAAACAATACAGTTCAGATTATTGTATTACTCATAAATGCAATAGTTGTGATAACATAATAATCGATAATGGTTCTTATTGTGTTGACCACACTTGTTCTGAAACCGGTTGCACGAGCAGCAAACAATACGGGTCTGAATACTGTATGTCGCACACTTGTCTTGCCGGTCTTTGCAAAGACCTCCGCGTTGATGGCGGTCTATACTGCAAGGAACACACTTGTGAAAAAAACGGGTGCTACAAACAGAAATTGTTGCCCGAATCCGATTATTGTTACTCACATACACCATAATCAGGGGACGGGGCTCTGATTGACAAAAATGTTAAATAACAAGCTAAAACCGCCTCGGGTTTTCCCGAGGCGGCTTTTTGTTTGGGATGTGGCTTGGTTTTATTATACGAGTGCCGAGAGCCAGCCATAGACGAGGACTATAAGCGGGACTGTTATGACGGCGAGGATGTTTGAGAGGGTGAGTGTGCGCGAGGCGCACTCGAGGTCACTTTTAGTGCCGTACTGCGAAGCGAATAACGTTACCGCCGAGGCTGTGGGGCAGGCGGCAATCAGGAGTATGGTGAGCGCGACGGTTTCGCTTATCGGCATAAAAAGCATAATTGCCATCATAATCATCGGCACAAGAATATGGCGGATAAATATTGCGAGGTAGTTTTTGGCGCTGAAAAACGCCATTTTAATATCCGATTTTGCCACAAACACGCCGCTGACTATCATCGCAAGCGGGGTGTTTAAGTTTGCGATGTGCCCTATTGTCTGGGAAAGCACGCTCGGCAGGGTTATGCCCTTAAAAAACAGCGGCAGACCTATTGAGATACCGATGGTGCCCGCGTTTATAAAAATTTTATAAAACTTAATATTTTTTATGCCGCCCTTAATAGTTACAACACCGTGGCTCCAGAGTATCGCCTGAAAAACCACAAGGTAAACGCAGGCATAGAGAACGCCCTCTCTGCCTACTGCGCCCTCGATGAGCGGAATTCCCATAAAGCCGCAGTTGCAGTAAATCGCGGCAAATCGGCGCACGCGGTTTCCCTCCTTATCGCTCGGAAAGGCGCAGCGCGCTATTGCAATACTGATGATATGAGTGATTACTGCAAGCAGAGCAGCAAAAAGCATATTATTTAGCTTTTGCGGGTCGTACTCTATCTGAAAAGCCTGTATGATAACGCAGGGGGTTACGACCTTCAGGGCAAAACCTGCCATCTGGTCGGCGGTTTTTTCCGAAACAAAGCCGATTTTATACGACACGCCGCCTACAAGCAGCAGTAGCAGAATAACAAGCACCTGCTGCAAAACTATAACTGATGTTTCCATTTTATGTCTGCCTCTCTTGCCGCTACTCTGCGGCAACATTTTATTCTTCCAAAAGCGGTTTTAAGAACATTCCCGTAAAGGAGTTTTCCACCTTTGCGACCTCTTCGGGAGTGCCCTGTGCAACTATTTCTCCGCCGCCGCTGCCGCCCTCGGGGCCTAAATCGATAATATAATCGGCGGTTTTGATTACATCGAGGTTATGCTCTATAACTATAACTGTATTACCGCCCTCTGCAAGACGCTGTATTACCTCTATAAGCACCTTGACATCTGATGGGTGAAGTCCCGTTGTTGGCTCGTCGAGGATATAGACAGTCTTACCCGTTGCTTTCTTTAAAAGCTCGGTTGCAATTTTTACCCGCTGAGCCTCGCCGCCCGAAAGGGTTGTGGCGCTCTGCCCGAGAGTTATATAAGAAAGTCCGACATCATATAGGGTTTGAAGCTTATTTTTAATTTTGGGGATAGCGGAAAAGAAGTTTACTGCCTCTTCAACCGTCATAGAAAGGACATCTGCAATGCTCTTATCCTTATACTTAACCTCTAAGGTTTCGCGGTTGTATCTCTTTCCCTTACAAACCTCGCAGGGAACAAAGACATCAGGGAGGAAGTGCATTTCTATCTTTATAATACCGTCACCACTGCAGGACTCGCATCTGCCGCCCTTTACATTAAAGGAAAATCTGCCTGCGCTGTATCCGCGGCGCTTTGCATCGGGGGTTGTGGCAAAAAGGGCGCGGATATCATCAAACACACCCGTATAGGTTGCCGCATTGGAGCGAGGGGTTCTGCCTATGGGCGACTGACTTATAGCTATAACCTTATCTAAATGCTCTATTCCCTCAACGCCTTTATGCTTACCCGCGACTGTGTGGGCGCGATTAAGCTCCGACGCGAGTTTT
>JAZOOR010000014.1:0-10196 GCA_045655125.1 Oscillospiraceae bacterium | reverse complement strand
CCGCTTCCGCAGGGGCAGGGGTCGTTTCTGCCGATTTTCTGCACCTTGCGTACAGGGCGCTTTTTAACTGTACCATCGGTGCCGCCGTGTGATGCGGTAGTAGGTGTTGCAACCTGCTTGCGCTCGAGAGTTTCGTTGGATTTAATCTGAACTGTCAGCACAAGCCTTGCAGTATCCTCGCGGATGGAAGCAACCATCTCGTCGAACATATCAAAGCCCTCTTTGCGATACTCAACAACGGGGTCGTGCTGTCCGTAGGAACGCAGATGTATACCGCGCTGCAATTCTTCCATAGCATCAATGTGGTCCATCCACTTGGTGTCAACCGTGCGAAGCAGAATAACGCGCTCTAGCTCGCGCATAAGCTCACTGCCGTACTGTTTTTCGCGCTGTTCGTAAATAGACATTGCGCGGTCGCAAAGCTGCTCCAATATATCCTTCTTCGAGGTGTTTCCGAGCTCCTCTGGGGTGAATATAAAATCATCGTCACTTGTGAGGAAGCCTCTGTATGAATCACGAAGACCATCTAAATTCCAGTTATCGTGGATAACAGGGTCGGCAAGGTAAAGATTTACATTATCCTCAATAGAGCCTCGAATCATATTTACGATGCTGTCATGAACATTTTCTCCGTCAAGAACTGTCGAGCGTTGTCCGTAAATGATTTCGCGCTGACGGTTCATAACATCGTCAAAGTTAAGAACATTTTTACGGATAGAGAAGTTTCTTCCCTCAACCCTGCGCTGAGCGCTTTCAATAACATTAGAAAGTATGCGGGTTTCGATGGGAATACTCTCATCTATTTTGAGGGTGTTCATAAGAGAATCAATGCGGGAGCCGCCGAAAAGGCGCATAAGGTCATCTTCAAGAGAGAGATAAAAACGGGTTTCGCCTGGGTCTCCCTGACGGCCTGCACGACCTCTAAGCTGATTGTCAATTCTGCGCGATTCGTGGCGCTCGGTTCCGAGAATAAACAGTCCGCCTGCATTTCTGACGCGGTCAGCCTCTTCACGAATGCTTGCCTTGTATTTTTCCTCAAGCTGTCTAAATGTTTCACGCGCTGAGAGAATATTTTCGTCACTCGTTTCGTTAAAGCCTGTTGCTTCAACTATAAGCTCCTCGGCAATGCCCATACGGCGCATTTCAGCCTTGGCAAGATATTCGGCGTTACCGCCGAGCACAATGTCAGTTCCTCGTCCTGCCATATTGGTAGCGATGGTAACAGCGCCGAGCTTACCCGCCTGAGCTACTATCTCTGCTTCTTTATCGTGGTATTTTGCATTAAGAACCTCGTGCTTTATACCGCGGCGGCGCAAGAGACTTGAGAGATATTCGGATTTTTCAATCGAAATTGTACCGACAAGAACGGGCTGACCCTTCTTGTGACACTCTACAATCTGCTCTATAACAGCAGCAAACTTGGCAGCCTCTGTTTTGTAAACGACATCGGAATGGTCAATTCTTGCAAGCGGCTTGTTGGTGGGGATTTCAATAACATCAAGGTTGTATATCTCGCGAAACTCATTTTCCTCGGTGAGAGCGGTACCTGTCATACCTGCAAGCTTTTTGTAAAGGCGGAAATAGTTCTGGAATGTAATGTTGGCAAGGGTTTTGGACTCGCGCTCAACAGTAACTCCCTCTTTTGCCTCGATAGCCTGATGCAGACCCTCGTTATAGCGGCGGCCGAGCATTAAGCGGCCTGTGAACTCGTCAACTATTATAACCTCGCCGTCCTTAACAACGTAGTCGACCTCGTTTTTCATAACGCCGTTTGCGCGGATTGCCTGATTTATGTGGTGAAGAAGTGTGAGGTTGTCGGCATCCATAAGGTTTTCAACCTTAAAGTACTCTTCTGCCTTGGCAATACCCGAGGCGGTGAGAGTGGCGGTTTTTGCCTTTTCGTCAACAATATAATCGCCTTCAATTTCATCATGCGATTCGTTGTCCGAAAGCTCCTTTACAAGAGTTTTTCTAAGGCGCTTTGCAAACATATCGGCAATCTGATACATATCGGTAGATTTGTCACCCTGACCGGAAATTATAAGAGGAGTTCTCGCCTCGTCAATTAGGATTGAGTCAACCTCGTCAACTATCGCGTAGTTAAAGGGGCGCTGAACCTTGTTTTCCTTGTAGATGACCATATTATCACGAAGATAATCAAAGCCAAACTCATTGTTTGTTCCGTAAGTGATGTCGGCATTATAAGACGCGCGGCGCTCCTCGTTTGTAAGCCCGTGCACAATAAGGCCAACCGAGAGACCGAGAAAACGGAAAAGCTTTCCCATCCACTCCGAGTCACGCCTTGCAAGGTAATCGTTAACGGTAACGATATGCACGCCGTTGCCTGTAAGAGCATTAAGATACGCAGGAAGGGTGGCAACAAGGGTTTTGCCCTCGCCCGTTTTCATTTCGCTAATTCTTCCCTGATGAAGAACGATACCGCCGATTATCTGAACGGGATAATGCTTCATTCCAAGTACTCGCCAGGCAGCCTCGCGGCAAACAGCAAAGGCATCGGGCAGAATATCATCGGTGGTTTCGCCGTTTGCAAGACGCTCTTTGAGCTTTGCGGTCATACCAACAAGCTTGCTGTCGGAAAAAGCGGCATATTTTTCATCGAGCGCGCAAACCTTTTCCATAATAGGAGTTATGCGTTTGAGCTCTCTTTGACTGTAAGTGCCGAACAGGGCATCTAAAAGTCCCATAAGAAAAATCTCCTTCTCGGATAAATGCTTAGAATGCTATAGTAACATTCTGGGGTTTGTAGCGCCTTATAGCACTCTTGTTTTCAGTAAACTTCATTTTCTTGATGTATTCTTCAACGACTTTATCAAAGTCCTCGGATTTCATAGAGGAAAGAACACTTTCGGCACGGTCGGTGTAGTCCTTGCCGCTTGCATCGGTTTCATAACGTACAAATACATAGTAACCGGAAGTGCCGTTTTCAACCATTGTAGGAACTCCTGCCTTGGCAGCAAAAACAGCCTTGTTAAATGCAGAGGGTTCTTCAGAGGTGTCCTTTGTGATAAAGGTAGGCTCAGACTCCTCAACCTCATGGTCGTGGTCGTGCTCGTGCTCTTCGGTAGCGCTGTAGTCAGCCTCTTCGTGACTGATTTTGTCAAAGTTCTCGCCTTTATTTAAGCGTGAAATGTAGCCCTCAACAAGCTCTTTTAGTTCAGCTTTCTGCGCGTCGGTAGCAGAAGCGGCGGTGCTGACACCCTTAAAGTGAGCCGAATAGCTAACGGTGAAATATTTGAGCTTTGCGTAGTTTTCAGAGAAATACTCCTTGCGCTCAGCCTCAGAAACGGGCTTTTTACCGTTTTCGCCGTAATAGTACTCAAAAACTTTCTGGTATTTTTCTCTCATTGTCTCTATTTTCTTGAAAGACTCTTTGCCGCAACCATTTTCCTCATAATATCCGGAGTAGCTCTTCCAGGTATTCTCGATTTCGGTATCAAGTGTTTTTTGTTCTTCCTCTGTAAAGGAAAGCTTGTAATCATCAAAAAGCTGCTCTACGGCAAGATACATCTTGGAAGACTCCATAGCCTGATTCTTGATGTAGGTTGCAGCATCAACATCACCAATTTTCTGCTTGAAAAGGTCGGTTTCTGCGTCGGTGACAGAGTATGATGCAGAGAGATATCCGTCGGTAAGGAAACCGAGGTATACGCCTGCAGAAACAGTTTTATCTCCTGCCTTAACTGCCCAGGAAGTATCCGAGCAGGAAGCGGCGGTAAGGAGGATTGCCGCAGCAAGACAGATAGACAGGATTTTGCCCAAAACTTTTAACATTTTCATATATTTTGCTCCGTTCTTTTTTATA
This sequence comes from Oscillospiraceae bacterium, assembly GCA_045655125.1. Classification (GTDB taxonomy): domain Bacteria; phylum Bacillota; class Clostridia; order Oscillospirales; family Ruminococcaceae; genus SIG578. The sequence goes on along the minus strand of JAZOOR010000014.1, from coordinate 6,373 downwards.
TAGCGGCAAAATTGCCGCAAAATATTCTTAGTATACATTATATCAAAAGTATGCCCCTTTGTAAAGGCAAAATAAGGATATTTTACATATGGGAAACATTTTGCAAAATAAAAGGCGGACAGAGTATCTGTCCGCCTTAAATCTTTTTTATTTTTTCTTTTTAAAGCAGTTTTCGGTGCCGCTAAGTAGCCTTTTTATGTTTTCGCGGTGCATAAAAATTGAAATTCCTGCAATTACTGCAACAAAAGCTGCCTGCCAGATAACCGTTCTTGTGAGCAGAATGTCGGCTCGCAGAGTAAGACCGACAACGAGGGTAAGTATGGGAGCGGCTCCCATTGAAAGTATAGAGCCTAATGAAACATATCCTGTTGTAAATGCAATAATAATAAAAATTGCTATGCAGATAAGGCAAAGCTGCCAGTCAAGCACAAGGAAAACTCCCGCGCAGGTAAGCACTCCCTTTCCACCTCTGAAGTTAAAGAAAATGGGAAGAATGTGACCTATAACAACAAATATTCCGCCGATATACATTCCAACCCGCTCGGACTCGAGAAAGGGCAGAGCGGAAAAGAGCCATCTTGAAAAGTAAATTGCGGCAACCGCTTTAAGCAGGTCGCATATAAGCGTGAGTACAGCAGGTAGTTTTCCTACGGTACGAAGAACATTTGTCATTCCTGCGTTGCCGCTGCCGCTGTCGCGCACATCGCGCTTTGCAAAAAGGCGGCTGAATATAACGGCAAAACTGACGCTTCCTAAAAGATAGGATACTACTGCCGCGCCGAGTGAATAGAGTAAAACGGTAATAACATCTTTACTTAGCATAATGACCTCCGATATCAAATGCTTTATTTTGACTCTCCGCGTTCACGGGAGATTATCTTTATCGGCGTTCCCGAAAGGCCAAAGGTTGCCCTTATCTGATTTTCGATGTAGCGCTGATATGAAAAATGGAAAAGTTCATCGTTATTTACAAAGCAGACAAAGGTGGGCGGGCAAACCGCCGCCTGAGTTATATAGTATATCTTAAGGCGCTTGCCCTTGTCCGAGGGGGGCTGAACCTTTGCGGTCGCCTCTGCGAGCATATCATTTAAAAGACCCGTCTGTATGCGGCGGCAGTTCTGCTCACGCACATAGGTTATGAGGGAATAGAGCTTTTCAATTCTCTGCCCCGTTTTTGCCGAAATAAAGAGAAACGGAGCATAGGGCATAAACGAAAAATCAACCTCGAGTTTCTTCTGATACTCGCGCATTGTCTTGTCGTCTTTTTCAATGGCATCCCATTTATTGACGGCTATAATGCAAGCTTTACCTTGGTCGTGCGCGTAGCCCGCAACCTTGGAGTCCTGTTCGGTAAAGCCCTCAGTAGCGTCTATCATAATAACGCAGACATCCGAGCGCTCAACCGCCATATATGAGCGAAGAACGCTGTACTTCTCAATCGCCTCGTCAACCTTTTTCTGACGGCGGATACCTGCGGTGTCGATGAAAACAAATTTACCGAAATCGTTTTCCACAACTGTGTCAACGGCATCGCGGGTAGTTCCCGCAATGTCCGAAACTATAACCCTCTCTTCGCCTGCAAGGCGGTTTACAAGTGAGGATTTGCCAACGTTAGGTTTGCCGATAATGGCAACCTTGATAAAGTCCTCGGGATATTCCTCAACCTCTTCTGCGGGAAGAAGTGAGAAAAGCTCGTCGAGCAGGTCACCCGTTCCGTGTCCGTGAACAGAGGAAACGGCAATAGGGTCACCAAGACAGAGATTGTAAAACTCATAGAAACCGAGCGGCGGCTCGCCGATGCTGTCGCATTTATTAACGCAAAGCACAACGGGCTTTCCGCTCTTTTTAAGCATAGATGCAACTTCAATGTCGGCAGCGGTAACTCCGCAGGTAAGGTCGGTTACAAGCAGAATAACATCTGCGCTCTCTATTGCAATTTCAGCCTGACGGCGCATCTGAGAGAGGATAACATCGTCGGAAAAAAGCTCAATTCCGCCGGTATCAATAATGGTGGCAAAGCGATTTTGCCACTCGACCTTTGCATAAATGCGGTCGCGCGTAACACCGGGGGTGTCCTCAACTATTGAAAGGCGCTTGCCGACAAGCTTGTTAAACAGTGTCGATTTACCGACGTTCGGGCGGCCGACAACCGCAATAACTGGCAGAGCCATCAGTTTTCCTCCTTTTTAAGATTGTAGGCTGCAAACGGCGTTATATAACCCTTCACCGTCAGCAGAGGCTATTATAATTTTAGTATTAAGCGCTTCTTCTACGAAAGAAACGGTCTTATCGTCTAAAAATCTATCCTTTTCGTGCCGCAGCATAACATCGGGCAGAACAAGCACCTCGCCGAGCGGCTTTCCTTTAAGCTGTGCTATAATATCGGCGGCGGTTATAAGCCCCGTAACTGTTATGGTATGACCGAAAAAGTTATTTTCAATGGGATAAATATGAGCTTCGATATTGGGAAAAACCTTTGAAATCTTTTCTATTTCTGCCTCTATATAGGGCGCTGCGTCAACCCCCGTCGCGATAGAAAAGTGAACATTGCGCGCGTCTGTCTTCGGCTCTGTATCCTCTATCAAAAGGTCAACATCGTTTTGCAGGCTGCGGATAAGCCCCACCCCGTTTTCAAGCTGAGGGAAATCCTCATAATAGGAGTAATCAGGGAGCGGGAGATTTGCTTTTATGAAAAATTCGTCCGAGCAGTAAACCAGTCGACTGCCATAGTCCTTTAAGAATTTTTCACCAAATTCATCTGCGATTTTAATAACCTCGCGAGCCTTCTCTTCTGTATAAGGAGAAAGAGGGTAAAGCCCTTCTCGGTGACAGGTAAGTCCCACAGGGACTAACGCAATACTCTCAAGTGAGGGGAAAAGCGAAGATAGGTCGGTAAGACTTCTTACAAGCTCCTCACCGTCATTTATATCGGGGCAGAGAACGAGCTGACAGTTTATCGATATGCCCGCATCGGCAAATCGGCGCATTACTGAAAGAGCCTCCCCTGCACTCTTATTAGCCATCATTTTAACCCTCAGGTCGCTGTTTGTGGTGTGAACGGAAACATTGATGGGGCTAATGTGCATTTTTATAATACGCTCTATCTCGTGGTCTGTAATGTTAGTTAAGGTAACATAGTTTCCGAATAAAAAGGAAAGGCGGGTATCGTCATCTTTAAAATAAAGTGTCTCGCGCATACCTTTTGGAAGCTGGTCCACAAAGCAAAAAATACATTTGTTTTTGCAAGAGTGCTGCTTATCCATAAGGTAGGTTTCAAACTCAAGACCCAGCTCCTCGTATTCGTCCTTTTTAATTCGGACATTTCGTGCCTTGCCATTTTCGTCCTCTATTTTAAGGACAAGGCGGGTGTTTATCTGATGAAAACGAAAATCCAGAACATCATTAGTCTCATTTTTGTTAATAGAAATGAGAGTTTCGCCGCCGCGTATGCCTGCTCTTTGCGCAGGGGAGCCATCTGATACACTTAAAATTTTAACGCTCATAAGCCTTCCTCATATGAAAATAGAGGAGGAAAAAACTCCTCCTCTAAGCTTTCACTAAAATTAGTCTTCGTTAACCTTGATGACTTCTTTGCCCTTGTAATAACCGCAGCTTTTGCAAACTCTATGAGGGAGTTTGAGCTCGCCACAGTTGGGGCACTTAGAAAATGCAGGAGCAGTAAGCTTCCAGACATTGGAACGTCTCTTATCGCGACGTGCTTTGGACACTCTTCTCTTGGGAACAGCCATGATAGAACCTCCTTGATATAATAGAAATGTTGTTAATCTTATTTAAGCAGATTTTTAAGTGCTGCGAGCCTCGGATCAATCTGAGTGTTAAGACAATCGCATTCAGAGTGATTTAAATTCTTACCGCAGACGGGGCATAATCCCTTGCAATCGTCACGACAGAGGAATTTGAGTGGCAAATTCAAAACAATGTCGGACTCGCAAAGCGCGCCCAGGTCAAAGAAATCGCCCTCCACAAGAATGTACTCCTGAATTTCGCTGTCCTGCAGCTCTCTTACAAGAGTGTATTCAAAGGAGAAGGAAAGCGGCTTGTCAAATTCAACTAAGCACCTGTCACAGAAGGTGTGCAGATTACAAGAAGCCTTGTATGCCAGAGTTACAATAGAACTTCTGTTTACAGCACTGCCCTCGATGAAAACAGGGGAGGAGAGAGGCTTGTGACCCCAGATTTCTGTGTCACTTAAATCGAGCGAAAAGGAAAAATCCTCGCGCTCGCCCTCAATCTCAAATAGTCGCCTGACATCGATTTCCATAAACGACACCTCACACACTGCCAATACTTAGGGGGTACCGCAGCATGATGCGGCCGAAGCTCGGATACTAAAAATATCCATACTCACTTATTATATAAATCCTTTACCCGTTTGTCAAGGAGAAAAATAAAATTTTCATCTCTTTTATAAAGAAAAAGTCTTTTCGTCATACCCGATACTTTCACAAAATGTTTTTTATAAAAACAAAACAGGTTAGAGGCTTTCTTATGCCTCCCTCTGACGAGGGAGGTGGATTTTTGCGAAGCAAAAAGACGGAGGGAGAGAAAAAATCAAATTATAAAACAGAGCTCTCTCCCTCAGTCACTCGTGCCTCGTGACAGCTCCCTCGTCAGAGGGAGCCATTTTGTATCAAATAATCTATTCAGTTCTAAGCGCTACAACGGGATCTTTATTAGCGGCAATTCTTGAGGGGAACAGACCTGCAATATAGGTAAGCAGCATGCTGATTACTACAAGTATAACCCCTGCAATTGGCGGCAGAAATGCCGATGCGGAAATATCTGTAACTGCGTGAAGAATTGCGTTTATGGGAATAATGAGCAAGAGTGTCAGCCCTATGCCGAGCGCGCCCGCTGTAAAGCCGACTATCAGAGTTTCTGCATTGAAAACTCGGGCAATATCTTTTTTGGAAGCACCAATTGCTCTGAGTATTCCGATTTCGCGTGTGCGCTCAAGAACAGAGATATAGGTGATAATTCCTATCATTATAGAGGAAACAACAAGTGAAATCGCCACAAAGGCAATGAGAATATAGCTGATGGCGTTTATAATAGTGGTTACCGATGACATCATAAGTCCGATATAATCTGTATAGGTTATCTTGTCCTTTTCCTCTTCAACGCCATTATTATATTCGCGGATAATTTCCTCGATAGAATCCTTTGCCTCAAAATCCTTTGAATAAATCTCGATAGAGGAGGGAGTTTCAAGGCTTGCATATCCGATTTCGGCAAGACGGGAGTCGAGCGTTGCGTCTGAGGCTTGTGAGAGAGCCGAGGCAAAGCTACTAAGAATTGCCTGCTCACTAATTCCTTTCTGCTGCATCTGAGAGAGGGAGGCTACTGCCTGAGTGCGTTGCTCTTCGGGGAGCGAGCTGAGAAAAGCCGAAAGCTCCTGAATATTATTAAAGGTAAGTTTTTCGCCGTTTGAGAATTTTATGCCGGTGAAAACGTCGATTTCCTTGTTTGCAAGCTGCTCTTTAACAATCTCGCTGCCGCTTACCTTTTCAACAAATTTTTCCATAAGTTCGCGAGAGTATCCGATAGAGCCTGCTTCTGCATTTGCAAGTGCATCGGAATTAGGTCTTAAAACACCAACGATTTTGATTTCCTCTGCGCTTTCAAGCTTCTGTGCAACATAGATGTCATCATCCGAGCGGTTGACCCAGATAGAGCCTTGCTTCTCATAGTAATCGGTATTTACCAAAAACTTGTAGGAAAGAGAAAGCAGGTCGTCATAGGTATACTCTGTTCGTGTAGGCTCAAATGTGATTTCGCCCGTCTCCTGATACTCCTTCATCATATCGACAAGCTCCTCGGGGTCTTTAATTCCGAGTGAGTAGAGGGTAAAATCGCTGATTTCGTTATTTGGTGTAACTATAATAACAGCCTCGTTATATGCGGCGGGAAGTCTGCCCTTTAAAACGGTGTACTGCTCTGAAAGAAGGTCATTGTCGCCTACAAGTTCTTTCCATACAGACATCATAGACTGCATCATATTCATACCGCCCATATTGCCCATAGAAGAGGCGGGGGAGCCTTGAGGTCCCATTCCGATATCGTCAAGGGCGTTGTCGGGAGAAACCTTGTCAATGCCGTTGTCAATATCTGCCTTGTAGATGTTAAGGGGAGTTGAATATCTGTATTTAATATCATTGGTGTACTCTCTGATGTTGCTTCTGTTACCGTCAAGATAGGTTTTGAAATCAGTGAGATTATTTTGAGAAGCAGATGAAATGGTGGTTTTCATCATCTTGCTCATAATATCATTTGAGTAAATCTTGTCAGGGTCGCGCTCGCCCTCTGTTTTGGTGGCATCCATCAGTTCCTGCATAGAGGAAGAAAGGTCAAC
>JAZOOR010000013.1:0-41407 GCA_045655125.1 Oscillospiraceae bacterium | reverse complement strand
TCTATCTGCAAAAACTTAGTAGTTGTTGTTATTGTTTTGCTTGTTCTCAGAGCTGTTGTTCTTCTTGTTCTGAGAATTGTTATTATTCTGCTTATTCTGAGAGTTGTTCTGCTGCTTATTCTGAGAGTTGTTCTGCTGATTGTTTTTAAAATTTTCAGACATTCTTGTCACCTCTTTTCAAAAATATTTTGTGCAGAAAGAGGTGTTTTATGCAAAGCAAAAAGCCACTCTGCCGAGTGGCTTTTTTACAAATTTTAGTAATTTTCTTTTCTTACTTCAAAGAAGCTCTGGGGGTGTACGCATACGGGGCATACAGCGGGAGCCTTGTTGCCCATAACAAGATGTCCGCAGTTGCGGCACTCCCACATGGTCATCTCACCCTTCTCAAATACCTGCTTCATCTCAACATTATTAAGAAGTTCGCGGTATCTCTCCTCGTGAGCCTTCTCGATAGCTGCTACTGCGCGGAAACGAGCTGCGATAGCGGTAAAGCCCTCTTCCTCTGCCTCTTTAGCAAAGGTGTCGTACATATCTGTCCACTCGTAGTTCTCGCCCTCGGCTGCTGCCTTGAGGTTCTGTGCGGTATCGCCGATGCCGCCAAGCTCCTTGAGCCACATTTTCGCATGCTCCTTCTCGTTGTCAGCAGTCTTTAAGAAAAGAGCTGCAATCTGCTCGTAGCCTTCCTTTTTTGCAACAGATGCGAAGTAGGTGTACTTGTTTCTTGCCTGGCTCTCACCCGCAAATGCTGCTGCTAAGTTTCTTTCGGTTTTAGTTCCTTTGAGTTCTTTTGCCATTTTAGTTTCCTCCAATAATTAATTTTTATTTTATAGTTTAATTTTTACCAAAAATTTTCTTTTTAATACATTTAAGCCTGTGTTTTCCACAGGCCGTGGAGATTACAGTATGCATATGCTGCGACTGCCTCTTCTCCTTCTGCTAAAACAAACTCTGCTTTGGGCTCGCTCTCGGGCGAGAGCGCCTTTCGCTGACCGCCGAGGCTGGTTTCAAGGTAAATCCACTCGATAAAGTGCTCAGCCGCCATAGGATGTGTTACCGAGCCGACGCGTACAGTAACAGCGCTGCCGCTTTTCTCCATAACGGGCAGATGCTTTTCGCCTGCTGCCTCGGTGGTGTTAGGCTCAAGAGCCGTCATTTTCTGACCGCAGCAGACAATAGGGACACCTGCATCGTGTACCATACCAACAAGATTTTTACAATGCTCGCAAAGATAGAATTTTGCTTTACTCATTTATAATACCTCCAAATTCTTGTTTTTGCAAGTAGGACATATACCAACATATGTGAGTGTATGTCTGTGAATGTCAAATCCGCTTTTTTCGGGAGCTTTCAGCTCCTTTTGACTCGGGGCGCACTCTTTTGGAATGTCACACATTTCTCCGCACTTGCTGCAAATAAAATGACAATGGTCTGAAAGATTAAAATCGTAGTGGTCGGGACCTACGGGAGAAGTGAGCTTTAAAATCTGCCCAAGCTCCGATAAAACCGCGAGATTTCTGTAAACTGTGCCAAGGCTTATTTTCGGAGAAATCTCTGCCGCTCGTCTGTAAATTGTTTCAGCAGTTGGGTGGTCGCAGCTCTGCGTTACAATCTCCAAGACAAGTTTTCTTTGGGGAGTATTACGCAAAACCGCCGTATTATTCATCTCCTGACCTCCTTTTCTCTTTCGTTGTCATTATATTAGCACACTATTTTTCATTTGTCAAGCTATTAGTAACTATTATCAATAAAAATTTTTTCTTTTTTCTTTGACTTTTATTTTTTGAAGCTACACAATGCTTTTCTGAGGCACACGCTGTTTTGTTTCTTCAGAAAAAGTTTTTGTAAACAAATGTGGACAATGCAGCGGTTTTGTGCTACAATGCAGTAGTAAGTAAACTGTGGAGGTATGCTTTTTGATAGCGGTAACGGTTGTTTGCATCGGAAAACTCAAGGAGCGGTTCTGGCGCGAAGCCTGCAGTGAGTATGAAAAGCGGCTTTCGCGGTTTTGCAGCCTTTCGGTGCGGGAGCTTTCAGAAAATGCTCTTTCGGAAAACCCCTCGAAAGCTGAAATTGATGGCGCTCTCGAGCGCGAAGCCGAGGCGATACTTAAAGAAATCCCTAAAGATGCATTTTGCTGCGCTCTATGCATCGAGGGAAAACAACTTTCGTCAACCGAGCTTGCGGAAAAGATAGAAAATCTTGCTGCAAATGGCAAGGGAAAGCTCTGCTTTATAATAGGAAGCTCGTTCGGGCTTTCGGATAAAATAAAGGAGCGGTGCGACCTAAAGCTTTCCTTTTCTAAAATGACCTTTCCGCATCAGCTTTTCCGCACCCTGCTTTTAGAACAGCTTTACAGAGCTTTTTCAATAATAAACTCAATGAAATATCATAAATAATTTTGGAGGACAAAATGGAACAGACTTCTCCCGAAAAGAAAAAAGTAATATTCAGCGGAATTCAGCCGACAGGTGTTTTCACACTCGGAAACTACCTCGGCGCGATAAAGAACTGGAAAGAGCTGCAGGAGGACTACAACTGCATTTTCTCGGTAGTTGACCTGCACGCGATAACCGTGCGTCAGGATAGCAGCGCCCTGCGCCGTCAGACCCTTGACTCTGTTGCACTTCTGCTCGCCTGCGGTATCGACCCGCAGAAGAGCGTTCTCTTTTTGCAGAGCCACAACAGCGCGCACGCCGAGCTTTCCTGGGTGCTTTCCTGCTATACTCAGTTTGGCGAGCTTTCGAGAATGACACAGTTTAAGGATAAATCCAAGCGCCATGCCGACAACATAAATGCGGGACTTTTTACATACCCTGTTCTTATGGCTGCTGACATTCTGCTTTACAAGACCGACCTTGTTCCCGTCGGCGTTGACCAGAAGCAGCACTTAGAGCTTGCCCGCAACATTGCCGAGCGCTTTAACGGGCTTTACGGAAATGTTTTCACCGTTCCCGAGCCTTATATCCCCAAGGTTTCGGCAAAGGTTATGTCCCTTGCCGACCCCGAAAAGAAAATGAGCAAGTCTGACGAAAATCAGAATTCATTTATAACTCTGCTTGACGACCGCGATACCATTATCCGCAAGTTCAAGCGCGCCGTTACCGATAGTGACAGTGTTGTCCGTTACGCCGAGGGCAAGAGCGGAATAAACAACCTGATGTCGATATATTCCTCTGTTTCGGGCAAAGGCTTTAACGAAATCGAAAAGGAATTTGAGGGCAGGGGATACGGCGACTTTAAGCTCGCAGTCGGCGAGTGTGTGGCTGACGCTCTTGAGCCTATAAGACTTGAATTTGACCGCCTTTCCAAAGACAAGGCTTATCTTATGGAAGTTTGCACAAAGGGCGCAGAGTTTGCAGGGCGCCTTTCAAAGAGAACCTTAGAAAAGGTTTATCACAAGGTAGGCTTTGTTAAAAGCGAGCTGTAAAATAGATTGATTTTATGTGTTTTATGTGTCATAATAAACTTAAACTAAAAGGGAGGAATACATAATGAAAAAAACATTTTTGCTTTTTATAACCTACAAGGCAAAAGAGGGAATGAGAGAAAAGTTTGTAGAGGAGCTTGAAAATAACGGCACCGCCGCTCTTGTTCGCGCAGAGGACGGATGTATTCGCTACGATTACTATTATAGCGCAAAGGACAGCGACACCCTTTTCCTTTTTGAAGAGTGGGAAAGCGAAGAAAAACAGCAGATACATTTAGGTCAGCCCCATATCCCAAACATCAAGGCCGCAAAGGAAAAATATATCATTAGCTCCGAAATGCGTGCTATAACTCTGTAATACACGCACATATAATGTGTAAATTAAAGGCAGGCTCTTTTCGAGCCTGCCTTTTTCTATTTCGGGCAGATAGTATCCGCCCCTACATTATTCACTATTCATTATTTTAAAACCTTCTGCGGATTTATGCCGTAAACCTGCACCACTTCAAGCTCATCACTTAAAAGCATATCCTCAGGAAACACAAAAGGTCCGCCGTCATTGTCAATATCCACGCCCTGAGCCTTGTAGGCATACCACACAAGATGACTGCAGTTAGTAAGTTTAGGGGTATCGGGGAACTTTTTGCTTGTAAGCCCTACCGACACGGAATAGGGAAGACCTAAAAGGTTTTCCTTTGCATATTCTGCCGCCGCCTGCGCCTTTTTTCTATCGCGCGGGCGCAAGACTATAAAGGAAGTTCTGTCGGTAATCTCTGAAATATCCTCTATATAGCTTAGGCTTGCGTACCCCACCGATGCGGCTATATCGCCATTCTCGGCATCTGTTACAAGCGCCGCGTGCCCAAGGCGGAAATAGGAAAAATGCGTTGTAGGGGAAATAATTATATCCCCATCTTTAAGAGGCACAGTTTTTATGTTCTCATCTATGGTGTGCGCGCAGGTAAAAGGGGCAAACTGCGCGGTAATGCGCTCGCGCTTTTCAAAAAAGTCACTCTGAATTTCCAAAATGCCCTCTGCATCGCCCGCTCCTAAAAGCTCGTCTATGGCGGTGCGTGAAAGCCCCGTCTGACGAAAAAGCTCATCATACTCCTGCTGTGTGCGTTCCTCTTTTAATAGAAGAGACGAAATATCTCGCTTTTCATAATCGGGAGACCATACGGACGAGAGGTGTTCTATAAAAACTCCTGCCTCAAGAATAATCGCAAGAGCAAAAACGGCAGCAAAAACAGATATTATTGCCGTAAACTTGCGTTTTTTTCTCTTTACATACACTCTTTTTGCCACCTTTTTCACCTCCGTGTGTTTATTTTACCATAAACCTCTATAATAGTAAAATGAATTTTTTTAAAACAATTATTCATGTGTCTTGTGCTGACACTTGATTTCCTGCCTTAAAAATTATACAATATATATAAGATAGTATTAAGGATGTGATTTTATAATTATTTCCATAAAAAGAGTGGCGACAGTTTTGCTCTGTCTATCTCTCCTGCTTTGCCCCGTAAGTGCGTTTGCCTCGTCTTCGTCAGGTGCCATAGCCGAAAAGGAAAGCATTTCTGATGACATCGGCAAGGCTGAAATTTTTGAAAGCTCTATTTCAGAACTTGCAGAAATGCTTGAAAAGGGCAAAATCACCTCAGAAAAACTCTGCTCGGTTTATATCGAGCGCATAAACACCTATGACAAGTCGGGTGTTAAATTAAATAGCATCATTTCCATAAACAAAAATGCTCTTGCACAGGCAAAGCAGCTCGACTCCGAGCGCGCCGCCGGCAAGGTGCGAGGTACTTTGCACGGAATTCCCATTCTCATAAAAGACAATATAGATGTCAGCGGTTTTCCCACCACCCTCGGCAAAAGCGCGCTTAAAGACGCGGTAAAGGACACCGATGCCGCCGCTGTAAAGAGCCTTTGCGAGCAGGGTGCTATTATCCTCGGCAAAACCAACCTTTCCACCGACGATACCGCCACCCGCTACACCGTAAGCGCACTTTTGGGTGAAACCCGAAATGCATACAACACAAAATTTTCGTCGGGCGGCTCATCGGGCGGCAGCGCAGTAGCAGTCAGCGCAAATTTTGCCGCCGCCGCACTGGGTACTGACACTAATTTTTCACTTCGCTATCCTGCCGCGCTAAACGGCGTTGTGGCGCTGCGCCCCACTCACGCGCTTGTTGACTATACAGGAGCCGTCAATGTTGTAAAGGCGCGCGATACTGTAGCCCCTATGACCCGCTCGGTTTCTGACGCGGCTCTGCTGCTCGATATTATGACGGGCGCCACAAAGACCGCCCCCTACTCAAATGCTCTCTCAAAAGATGCCTTAAAGGGCAAAACCGTTGCTGTTTTAAAGGAGCTTTCGCAGTACACCTACAACTCCCCTAACGAATGGCGGCAGGGAAGTGACGAAATAAAGACTCTGTTTGAAAAAGCTGTCGAGGACTTAAAGGCGCAGGGCGCTAATGTTATTACCGTTTCTATCCCCAAGCTTTTTACATATTATAATAACTGCCGCGAGTCTTTAAGCGGCAGCTCTAATGCAAAGGCAAAGCTGCTTTCCGAGGTTAAAACCATACTTGCGGAAAACAAAGCATCTGCTCTTATCTACCCGTCATATCTCTCAGCTCCGCTCGAAAGCGGCTTTGACGAATACGGCGGTCACAAATCCGAGAGCGCCGTCTACCTTAACTGCGGCGGCTATCTGCCCTCTCTTGTGGGAATGCCTGCAATAACTGTTCCTATGGGCTATACTAAGGACGGTGTCGGCGCAGGTCTTGAATTTGCCGCCCTTCCAAACGAGGACGCACTGCTTCTCTCGCTCGCATACAGCTACGAGCAGTCTACCTCTCACCGCGCCGCTCCCAAAACCGTCCCAAATCTTTATGATGTAATAGAAGAGCCACCCGTCGTATCGGATACAGAGTCTGATGTGCCCTCAATCGAGCCCTCAAACGAGCCTACAAGCAGTCCCGATCCTCAGATTATTAAGAAAGCACGTTTTAACTGGCAAACCCTTGCGGTTATCATTATTATCTCTGCCGTTTTGCTATTCTGCATCTGGCTGCTTGTTTTCAATATGCACAAAGACCGAAAAAAGAGCTCATACAAAAACCGCCATTTCTAATTCCCATCCCAACCCGCACGCAAACTTTTATGATGCATATTTATACATTTATACTGCATAATTATTCTTTATGTTTGTTTGGTTTATTCTTGGTATGCTCTAAATATCCCAATATGTAAATACTTTTTTTCTGGCAACTTAATGTTTTTTAATTTTTTCGCATATTTATTCAAAAAACTATTGACAAGTTAAAATTTATGCATTATAATGACGATGTTGAAATTGTTATCCCACAAAAAAATTAAGAAAGAGGTTATACACATGAAAAAGACATTTGCAAAAATCTTAGCCGCTGTTATGGCTCTGACGGTTGTTCTCGGTTGCTTTGCAGGCTGCGGCGCAAAAGAAACAAAGGTTGCTATCGGTGTTCAGTCCGGTACAACAGGTGAGTCCTTCTTAAAGGGCGATGCTGACTGGGGCTTTGAAGGCTTTGCTAACGTAGATACCAAGGCATATGACAATGCAGGCCTTGCAGTTGAAGACATGAAGAACGGCAACATCAAGTATGTTGTTATTGACGCAGCAGTTGGTAAAGAGCTTGCTGCCAAGAACGATGAAATTAAGGTTATCGACTATGCTCTCACAAAAGAAGACTTTGGCTTCGGTGTTGACAAGGCACAGCCCGAGCTTCTCGCAACAATCAACAAGGTTCTCAAAGAGAAAAAAGCCGAAATTGCTAACATCTACGCATCTTTTGCCAGTGTTAGTGACGACAACGCTGCTGACTGGAAGGGTGCTACACTCAAATCCGCAGCATACGATGCAAGCAAGGAGCAGCTCGTAGTTGCTACAAACGCAGCATTCGCTCCCTATGAATTCGTTGTAGGTAATGAGTTTGCAGGTATCGACATTGAAATCGTTAAGTTGATTGCCGCTGAGCTTAATATGGAAGTTGTTATTCAGGATATGGCATTTGAGTCGGTTGTTACATCTATCGGCAAAAATGGTGTTGATATGGCAGCTTCGGGTCTTACAATCAGCCCCGCTCGTGCAAAGATTGTTAACTTCTCAGATCCTTATGAGGAGGGTTCATATCAGGTTATCCTTGCTATGAAGGACGATGCAACATTTGATGAGTGCAAAACCTCAGAAGATGCTCTTGCAAAGCTTAAGGAGCTCAAATAATGACAAAAGTTGAGTGGGAATTATTTTTAAGTAAATTCATCACTGCTAAGGGTTACCAATCCGTCATTGACGGATTGGTAACTACTGTTGAGATAGCAGTTTTCGGTCTTTTAATAGGTATTGTAATCGGAACACTGATAGCGCTTATTAAAATGATACCAAAGTATCATTTTGCGCCTCGGTTTTTTTCTTATTTATGCGACATTTATATAGCAATATTCAGAGGTACGCCGATGGTAGTTCAGCTTCTTATCGGCTGGTTTGTTCTTCTTCCGTCCTTGGGGCTTCGCCTCAACAGCACAATGGTTGCTATTATCATTTTTGGTATGAACAGCGGCGCATATGTTTCGGAAATTATGCGAAGCGGTATGCAGGCGGTCGACCCCGGTCAGCTCGAGGCGGCAAGGGCATTAGGCCTCGGCTACTGGACCTCTATGTTTAAAATTGTTGTTCCTCAGGGAATTAAAAACATTCTGCCCACCCTCGGAAACGAATTTATTACACTTATTAAAGAAACCTCGGTCGTAAGCTTTATTGCTGTTGTAGATATCACCAAGGCATTTCGCCAAATCGGCGACTCTAACTACAGCTATATGATTCCTTATCTGATGCTTGCGGCGATATATCTTATTTTGGTAATGCTGATTTCTCTTGGAGTTAAAGCTATGGAAAGGAGCCTGAGAAAAAGTGATAGAAATTAAAAACCTTTGCAAAAGCTTTGGAGAGCTTCAGGTTCTTTCTGATATTACCGAAACCATAAACGAGGGTGACAAGGTTGTTGTCATAGGTCCCTCGGGCGGCGGAAAGAGCACCTTTTTGCGCTGCATAAACTGTATGGAAGACCCCACAAGCGGCTCCATCTTCTTTGAGGGTGAGGACCTTGCCGATATGAATGTCGATATAAACAAGCACCGCGAGTCTATCGGAATGGTGTTCCAGCAGTTTAACCTTTTTAACAATAAAACCGTTCTTGAAAACATCACCCTTGCCCCCGTTCTTCTTAAAAAGATGACCAAGGAAGAGGCAAACAACAAAGCTTTAGAGCTTCTCCGCCGCGTCGGACTTGAGGACAAGGCAAATGTTTACCCCTCAACCCTATCGGGCGGACAAAAGCAGCGCGTTGCGATTGTTCGTGCGCTCGCAATGAACCCCAAGGTTATGCTTTTTGACGAGCCGACAAGCGCCCTTGATCCCGAAATGGTAGGCGAGGTTTTGGACGTTATGAAGCAGCTTGCCGACGAGGGAATGACAATGGTTGTTGTAACTCACGAAATGGGCTTTGCCCGCGAGGTTGGCAACCGCATTTTCTTTATGGATGCAGGAAAAGTAACCGAGCAGGGAACACCCGACGAAATTTTCAACCACCCCAAAAATCCACGCTTGAAAGAATTTCTAAGCAAAGTTATAATGTAGAGCAAAACGGTCACCCGATGGGTGACCGTTTTTAGTGAATAACGAAAGCTTTATAGCCAACAATTGATATGGGGGCGATGATATGAACACCTTTGAAAAAATATATGCCGTTGTGAGAAAAATTCCAAAAGGAAAGGTTGCGACTTACGGTCAGGTTGCCGCCTTGGCAGGAAATCCCCGCTGGTCGCAGGTGGTGGGGTACGCCCTGCACACAAACCCCGACCCGCAGAATATCCCTTGTTACAGAGTGGTAAACCGCTCAGGGCAGCTCTCGAGCGCCTTTGCCTTTGGCGGCGAAAATGTGCAAGCAGAGCTTTTAAGGGCTGATGGAATTGAAGTTTCCGAAGACAGCACAGTAGACCTCAAAAAATACCTCTGGCAACCGGAGGAATAGAAAAACAGCCATCTTGATATGAAGATGGCTGTTTTTAGTGAATAACGAATAGTGAATATTTCAGGGGCGGAGTTTTTGCACCCTTAATTCTTTTTATCACTTTGCTCTTTTTCTGCAATCTGCAGCTGCGAAACATACATATCCTCGCATCTTTGTTGAGCAGATATCAAGGTTTCTATTGCGTCCTCTACAGCACGAAATAAGGTTAAATACATCTCTTTATAGTTCTCTATTTTGTTACCCCTATTATATTTTAGGACTATTTGTCCAAAATGTCAATAGTACTATTTGTCCTGTTGTATGATAATCTTGGTGATGAAAATGAAGCTTCGTATTCGCGATTTAAGAGAAGATAATGATTTAACTCAAAAGGCGGTTTCCGAGTATTTAATGTGCGACCAGTCGCTCTATTCAAAATATGAGCGGGGCGAAAGAGTCTTGCCGCTCGAGGCGGCGGTAAAACTTGCAAAGCTTTACAAAACCAGCGTAGATTACCTTGTGGGGCGCACAAGCCAAAAAACTCCTTATAGTGAATAGTGAAAAATTGTATGGGCGAACAGTGTTCGCCCGCTTTTTCTTTTAATTATAAACTTTATTAATATTTTTTACAGATAGTGCTGAAAATTACTTGCTTTACCGCCTTTAAAATGGTACAATAATCTTAATTATGGATACCTGCGCATAGAAATATAATCGGAGGGAAAATAATGAAGGAAGTTTTAAACAAACTCTTGCGCACCCTTCTCCTTATTTTGTGGGACCTTTTTTCTATCACCGCGGCGGTTTTAATTGGAATTGAAATAGTTTTCGGTTTTAACGGCGACCTATCTGTTTACACCGCATCCCGATATATTGCCGTTTATTTTGCCCTTACTGTTCTTTTTCACAGCATTTTTGGAATGTACTCGCAGAGAACAAAATATTTCGGCACCATTGACATCTTCAAGCACGGGGTTATAACCCTCATTATCGGTGCAATAGCCTTTTTTGTGCCTCAGCTTTTACATATTCAGTTTTTAAGCACCCTGCGCCTTAAAAGCACCTTTATAATTGTTCTTGTGCTTTTCATTTTAAGCTGCGCAGGTCACGGCTTTTCACAATTTTACAGTTCTGTTCTGCGCTACTATTTTATGAGGATTACGGGCGGCGGAAAGAAGATAAACACGCTCATTTATGGCGCGGGAGAGCTTGGACACTACCTTGCAAAACGACTTATTATGGACGATAGTGAAAACCGTCCCGTCGGTTTTATTGACGATAACCTAGAGCTTATCGGCAAAACCGTTTCCGACCTTAAGATTTTCGGAAGCCGCGAGGCTCTCTCGAGAATAATTCTTGACAAGGACATTGGCGAGGTTATTCTTGCTATAAACATTATTCCAACGGACTCTCTTCGCGAGATAATCGCTATCTGTGCCGAGAGCGGCTGCAAGCTGCGCCGCTTTGGCAGCGTTCAGGACATAAGCGCCCCGAGCGGAAGAAGGCTCGATATGTCCGACATCGATACCAACGACCTCATAAGGCGCGATAGGGTAGAGCTTGATATGGAAACCGTTTCCCACTTTATTCAGGGAAAAACAGTTCTTGTAACAGGCGGCGCAGGCTCTATCGGCAGTGAAATCTGCAATCAGGTTTTAAAATACGGCGCCGACAGACTCATTATTTTTGACATTTCAGAAAACGGACTTTTCAAGATAGACAACAAGCTTCGCGCGATTTATGACCGCGACAGGTACGAAACGGTGTTAGGCTCAATTCGTGACATCGCCCGCCTCGAGCTTGTATTTGAAAAATATAAGCCTCAAGTTGTTTTTCACGCGGCGGCTCACAAACACGTTCCTATGATGGAATATAACCCCTGTGAAGCCATTAAAAATAATGTTTTCGGTACCCTTAACACCGCAAAAACCGCTTCAAAGTTCGGTGTGCAGAAATTTATCCTCATTTCAACCGACAAGGCGGTTAACCCCACTAACATTATGGGTGCTTCAAAGCGTATTGCCGAAATGCTTATTCAAACGGAAGACAAACACTCCAAAACTCAGTTTGCCGCAGTTCGTTTCGGTAACGTTTTGGGCAGTGAGGGAAGTGTTGTGCCGCTGTTTTTGGAGCAGATTAAGAGGGGCGGACCCGTAAAGGTTACACACCCCGAAATGAAGCGCTATTTTATGACCATTCCCGAAGCCGTTCAGCTTGTATTAGAGGCAGGTGCGATGGCAAAGGGCGGAGAAATCTTTGTGCTTGATATGGGCGAGCCGATTTTGATTTCTGACCTTGCCGCCGACCTTATTCGCCTGAGCGGACAAGTGCCTAACAAGGACATCGACATTATTTACACAGGTCTCAGACCGGGCGAAAAGCTTTTCGAGGAGCTTTCGCTGTCGGAAGAAGAGGTTTCTAAAACCGACAACAACAAAATCTATGTTTGCAAGCCTGTTCCAAGCGACGAAAAGCTTATTTCAGAGCAGGCAGCGATTTTAAAAGAAAATATGGCGAGGGACGAGGAGCAACCCATTTTTGAGGCGGTCAAAAGGCTCGTTCCCACCTTTAATCACAAATAATGCAAAACCCCAAACCGAAAGGAAGTTTTTTCACAATGGCAGACAACAAAATGGTTAAAGAAATCACCTCGATGGACGAGGATTTCGCAAAATGGTACACCGACATTGTTATCAAGGCTGAGCTTATTGACTATTCCTCGGTGCGCGGATGTATGGTCATCCGCCCCTACGGATATGCAATATGGGAGCTTATTCAGAAGGAACTTGACAGCCGCTTTAAGAAAACGGGGCACGAGAATGTCTATATGCCTATGTTTATTCCCGAATCCCTGCTTCAGAAGGAAAAGGACCACGTTGAAGGCTTCGCCCCCGAGGTTGCGTGGGTAACCCACGGCGGAAACGAGAAGCTTGAGGAAAAGCTTTGCGTCCGCCCCACCTCTGAAACCCTTTTCTGCGAGCATTACAAAAGCATAATTCACTCCTACCGCGACCTGCCCAAGCTCTACAATCAGTGGTGCTCGGTTGTCCGCTGGGAGAAAACTACAAGACCTTTCCTGCGTTCAAGAGAGTTTCTCTGGCAAGAGGGACACACCATTCACGCAACCGCTCAGGAGGCTCGTGAGGAAACCGAGCGTATGCTCAATGTTTATGCCGATTTTGCCGAGGACTGCCTTGCTATGCCGGTTGTCCGCGGCGAAAAAACCGAGAAAGAGAGATTTGCAGGAGCAGAGGCTACATACACCATCGAGGCTCTTATGCAGGACGGTAAGGCTCTGCAGAGCGGAACCTCACATTATTTTGGTGACGGATTTGCAAAGGCTTTTGACATTCAGTATACCGACAAGGAAAACCGTCAGGTTCATCCTTTCCAAACCTCTTGGGGCTGCACCACCCGCCTCATCGGCGCAATTATTATGACACACGGCGACAACAATGGTCTTGTTCTTCCCCCTGCAGTTGCTCCTATCCAAGCGGTTGTTATTCCCATCGCTCAGCACAAGGAAGGCGTTCTTGATGCCGCTCACAAGCTGGTTGACTCGCTTGACGGTATCCGCGCTATGTGTGACGATAGCGAGAAATCCCCCGGCTTTAAGTTTGCCGAATACGAGATGAAGGGCGTTCCCGTACGTGTTGAAATCGGTCCTCGCGATATCGAGGAGGGCAAGTGCGTTATCGTAAGAAGAGATAACAGAGAGAAAATCGTTGTCCCCATTGAAAATGTAAAAGAGGCAGTTGAAAAGGCGCTCTGCGATGTTCGTAACGCACTCTTTGAGCGCGCCCTTGAAAACCGCACAAACCGCACAGTTGACTGCGACACTCTCGAAAAATTCGTTGAAACCGCAAACAGTAAGGACGGATTTATCAGAGCTATGTGGTGCGGCGACCGCGAGTGCGAGGATAAGCTTAAAGAGCTTGCAGGCGTAACCTCGCGTTGCATTCCCTTCGAGTCCGAGCCTATAGGCGACAAGTGCGTTTGCTGCGGAAAACCTGCTACAAAGCTTGTTTACTGGGGCAAGGCATACTAATAATAACTACGGGCCAAGTCTATAGGCTCATCGAATTATATTTCGTTTGTGTATTTTGCCCAACCACTGCAGATACAGTCGTATAATGTATTCAAGGCCCCCTCTGACGAGGGGGCTGGATTTTGCAAAGCAAAAGACTGGGGGAGAGAATAGTTCTTCTCTACTATTTTCTCTCCCTCCGAGCAAAATTTCTGATTTTGCTCACCTCCCTCGTCAGAGGGAGGCTACGGTATATAACCTGACTAAAGCTTTTTGGAACCACCGAAAATGCTGGTGGTATTCTAACACAATAACTTCCCTCTGCAAATGCAGAGGGAGTTTTACAAAAGGAGCATATTATGATTGGCTTTCTTGTTAAAAAGTTTGTTCCCGACTATGAAAATACCACAGATAAGACAGTCCGCGAGCGCTACAGCACCTTAAGCGGTGCGCTTGGAATTATCTGCAACCTTGTTTTGTTTGCCGTGAAATTTATAATAGGCTCTCTTATGAGCTCCATCGCCATTACCTCGGACGCCTTTAACAACCTTTCGGATATGGGCACCTCGCTCATGGCAATCATAAGCGCAAAGCTCTCAAACCGCCGCCCCGATGCCGACCACCCTTTCGGCCACGGCAGATTTGAGTACATATCTTCGCTCATTATCTCTTTCCTTATAATGCTTGTCGGCTTTGAGCTTCTTCAAGGCTCGTTTGACAAGGTTCTTCACCCTCAGCCTATTCGCATAAACCCCATTTTGCTTGCTATTCTCACCCTTTCGGTCTTTCTTAAATTCTGGATGTGGTCTTATAATACTTTTCTTGGCAAAAAAATTGACTCAAAGGTGCTCAAAGCCGCTGCCTCAGACAGTCTTAATGATGTAATCGCCACCGCGGCAGTTATTCTTTCGTCGATTATCGGCTTTTACCTTAAAATAAACATCGACGGATACATCGGCTGCGCCGTTTCTCTTCTTATTATGTATGTCGGCTTTGGTATCGCAAAGGAAACCGTTAATATTCTTCTCGGCAGCGCTCCCGACAAAGAAACCGTAAAGGACATCGAGGCTCTGCTCTCGCAGGGCAGTTCGGTGCTCGGTATTCACGATTTGGTTGTCCACGATTACGGTCCGGGCCGAGTTTTTGCCTCGGTGCACGCAGAGGTGAGCGATAAGTGCGATGTCACCGCCATTCACGAGGAGATGGACGCGCTGGAGCAGCGCTGCCTTAGAGAGCTTGGAATTGAGCTTGTTATACATATGGACCCCATCGCTACCGACAGCAGCACCCTTACCGCCGCACGCGAAATGGTGCTGGGCATTGTTACCGCCCTTGGTGACTATTCTATTCACGATTTCAGAATGACCGACGGCGAAGCTCGTGTTAACCTCATTTTTGATGTGGTTGTCCCCGCTGCTATGAAAGAAAAAGAGCGCTCAGATCTCATTTCGGGAATTTCTGCCGCGCTCAAGGCGGTAGACCAAAAATACTGCGCCGTTATCAAGATTGATAACGACTACACATCTCTATCTCACTGATTTTACGGCGGACCTTTTGTCCTCCCCCTAATTAAGTATAAAAAAAGAGAGCCGATGGCTCTCTTTTTTTTACTCTTATTTCTCTTTAATAATGCTCTTGCCGCCCATATAAGGTCTGAGGGCCTCGGGAATACGGATGCTGTACTTCTCGCCGTCAAACTCCAGATTGTTTTCAAGGAATGCAATAAGCATTCTCGGCGGAGCAACAACTGTATTATTTAAGGTGTGAGCAAGATACTTCTTGCCGTCCTCACCCTTTACCTTGATACCAAGTCTGCGAGCCTGAGCATCGCCTAGGTTGGAGCAGGAGCAAACCTCAAAGTATTTCTGCTGCTTGGGGCTCCATGCCTCAACATCATATGATTTAACCTTAAGATCAGCAAGGTCACCCGAGCAACACTCAAGTGTACGGACGGGAATATCAAGGCTGCGGAAAAGCTCAACGCTATAGCTCCACATCTTATTAAACCATTCCATACTCTCCTCGGGTTTGCAGATAACTATCATTTCCTGCTTTTCAAACTGATGAATTCTGTAAATTCCGCGCTCCTCAATGCCGTGCGCTCCCTTTTCCTTTCTGAAACAGGGAGAATAGCTTGTAAGGGTAAGGGGCAGGGAAGACTCGGGAGTAGTAGTATCAATAAACTTGCCTATCATTGAATGCTCGCTTGTGCCGATAAGATAAAGGTCCTCGCCCTCAATCTTATACATCATAGCGTCCATTTCCTCAAAGCTCATAACGCCCGTTACAACATTGCTGCGAATCATAAAGGGCGGAATACAGTAAACAAAGCCCTTGTCAATCATAAAATCGCGCGCGTATGAAAGAACTGCGCTGTGAAGACGGGCAATATCACCCATCAGATAGTAAAAGCCTTCGCCCGCAACTCTGCCGGCCGCCTCTTTATCAATGCCTGCAAAGTGAGCCATAATGTCGGTATGATAGGGGATTTCAAATGTGGGTACGGTTTTCTCGCCAAACTGCTCAACCTCAACATTTTCCTCATCATTCTTGCCAATGGGAACAGAGGGGTCTATGATATTAGGAATTTTCATCATAATATCGCGAACGCGCTCCTCAAGCTCGCTTTCAAGTTTTTCAAGCTCGGAAAGACGCTCTGCCTGCTCGTTAACAAGCGCGCGCATCTCCATAGCCTTTTCCTTTTCGCCCTTGCCCATCAAAACGCCGATTTCGCGGCTGATTTTATTACGGTTGGCGCGCAGGTCACTCGCCTCGCTGATAGCGGCTCTTTTCTGCTCATCGAGCGCGATAACCTCATCAACCAAGGGGAGCTTTGCTTCCTTGAATTTCTTTTTAATGTTTTCTTTTACGATTTCGGGGTTTTCCCTCACAAATTTAATGTCAAGCACCTTTTATTCCTCCAAAGAAGAGATTGTACCATATAAGTTTAACACACTTTTTTACCATTATCAAGAGAAATTGCATCTATCTTTACATAAATTAACATAAAAATACATATATATTGTAGATTATCTGTTGCAATAAAAACCACGTAATGATATAATTAGCTTAGGAAAAAGACTACCACAAGCGGTAGGCGGTTTGTCCTCTGTTTTGGAGGGCGCTTTTCCCTCCGGAAAGGAGGGCGATGCGTATGGTTACTTATGAAACCCTGTTTTTATTGGGTTCACTTATTGTATCTATCATTGCATTAGTTGTTAATATAACAAAAAAGAAATAACCGCCCTCGACCAAAAGATGCGGTTATTTCTTAACTATTCTTTGGACTAACCGTCTGCCGGTAGTCTTTTTCTGTTTTTATTATATCCCATAATATGATATTTTGTCAACAATAATTTTAGTAAAAGGGTCTGCCTATAGGTAGACCCTTTTACTATTTGTATTATTTAATATAAATTATACAATTTGTTTGAGGTTTTTGGCTTATTCTTCGTCCTCGGCGGTGTTATCATCGTCGAGTTCTGCTTCCTCAGGCTCTGCCTCGGCTTCAGCCTTTGCATCGGCGCCCTGAGCCTCAAGCTCCTGCGCTCTTCTTTCTTCCTCAGAAAGCTGCTCAACTGCCTCAATCTCAGCCTCTTCATCGTGCTCAACTGCGGCAAACGCGGCAACTCGGCTGCCCTCATCAACGCGCATTACACGCACACCGAGGGTGTTCCTCGAAGATGGGTGAATATCCGAAAGCCGAATTCTTATGATGACACCGTTATCCGAAATGAGCATAAGGTCATCTTCATCGCGGACAGATGCCACCGAACAAACCTCGCCACGCTTTTCGTCGCAGCGGTAATTTATGGTTCCGCTGCCGCCACGGCTCTGAATTCTGTACTGCTCGGGCTCGCACTTTTTGCCAAATCCCTTGTCTGTAATGGTAACTATATACTCGTCATCGCGGATAACTGTAAACGCAACAACACTGTCATCATCGCGAAGTCTTATGCCGCGCACACCGCTCGCAGTTCTTGACATTGCTCTGACATCGCTCTCCATAAAGCGAACCGCCTTGCCCTTGCGTGTTGCAAGCATAAGGCTGCTCTCACCATCGGTAAGGCGAACGGCGCAAAGCCTGTCACCCTCACGCAAGTTGATGGCAATAAGTCCGTTTTTGCGGATGTTGCGGTACTGAGTGAGGCGTGTTCTCTTAACAAGACCTCGCTCGGTTGCCATAACGATATATTTATCCTCGTCATCAAGGTCGCGCAGATGTATCATCGCGGCAATTTTTTCGCCGCCCTCTATTGGCAGGAGATTTACAATGTTCGTACCCTTTGCAGTTCTGCTGCATTCGGGAATTTCAAAGCAGCGCAGACGGAACATCTTTCCGCTCTCTGTGACAAAAAGAACATAATCGTGCGAGGAAGCAACAAACATTTCCTCAACAAAGTCGTCCTCTTTTCTTGTCATTCCCGCGACACCTCTGCCGCTTCTGCCCTGAGTTCTGTAGGTGTCGGCGGCAATTCTCTTAATGTATCCGAAGTGGGTAAGGGTAATTACACTGTTTTCCTCGGGAATAAGGTCCTCAATATCAACCTCACCGCTGACATTTTCAATAGATGTGCGTCTTTCATCAGCGTACTTTCTCGAAACCTCGGAAAGCTCCTCTTTGATAATGTTAAGAACAAGGCTCTCATCATTAAGTATTGCCTGAAGCTCGCTGATACGCACCCTGAGTGCCTCAAGCTCTTCAAGAATTTTATCCCGCTCCATACCTGTAAGGCGACCAAGCTGCATCTGCACGATAGCAGTTGCCTGAACATCGGTGAGCGAGAAACGCTCCATCAGAGCCTCTTTACCCTCAGGAATACTCTTGCTGCGGCGAAGAATACTGACAACCTCGTCAATATTATCCTGAGCGATAACATAACCCTCTAAAATGTGGGCGCGCTCCTGAGCTTTTCTAAGGTCATATCTTGTTCTTCTTGTGACAACTTCCTTTTGGAACTTGATATACTCGTTCATCATCTCTTTAAGAGAGAGAACCTTAGGCTGACCGTCACAGATTGCAAGCATAATTGCGCCAAAGGTAATCTGCATCTGTGTGTAGGAATAAAGCTGATTTAAAACAACCTGAGGATTAGCCTCGCGCTTGAGTTCTATTACTATTCTAAGTCCGTCTCTGCCGGTTTCGTCACGCAGATCGGAAATACCCTCAATGCGCTTTGATTTTATAAGCTCGGCAATGGACATAATCAGCCTTGCCTTGTTTACCTGATAGGGAATTTCGTTTACAACAATTCTGAATTTTCCGCTCTTTTCTTCCTCAATCTCGGCGCGGGAACGCAGAATTATTTTTCCTCGGCCTGTTGCATAGGCGGCTCGGATGCCGCTTCTGCCCATAACAATGCCGCCGGTCGGAAAGTCGGGACCTTTTACATATTCCATAAGGTCAGCAAGCTCTGCATCGGGGTTGTCGATAAGATAACAGATGCCATCGCAAACCTCTTTTAAGTTATGCGGCGGAATGTTGGTTGCCATACCAACGGCAATACCATCTGATCCGTTAACTAAAAGGTTAGGAATTCGCGAGGGAAGGACCTCGGGCTCTTTGAGTCTGTCATCATAGTTGGAGACAAAATCAACAGTTTCCTTGTCAATATCTGCGAGCATTTCCATCGAAACCTTGCTCATTCTCGACTCGGTGTATCTGTAGGCAGCAGCAGGGTCTCCATCTACAGAGCCGAAGTTTCCGTGACCATCTACAAGAGGGTAGCGCAGGGAGAAATCCTGAGCCATACGCACAAGCGCATCATAAACCGAGGCGTCACCGTGGGGGTGATAACGGCCGAGAACAGAGCCGACGGTGTCAGCGCATTTTCTGTAGGGCTTGTCGGGATAGAGCGAGTTTTCGTCCATGGTGTAAAGTATGCGACGGTGAACGGGCTTGAGTCCGTCACGCACATCGGGCAGCGCTCTTCCGACAATAACAGACATAGAATAGGCAAGGTAAGAGGTTTTCATCTCTTTGACAATGTCTATCGGATGAATTTGCTGCAGCGCGTCATCTCTGAAAAACTGCTCACTGTTTTCGCTATGCATTACCGTTTCTTTCTTATTCATTATAAGTGTCCTTTTCTTTCCAAATTGTATTATTTTTAGAAATATTACTATTTGTTATTTATTTTTACTGTTTTTTCTTATTTTTGTACCGATTTTGGAGCTTCTCAATAGCTATTTCTCTTATTTCCTCTATCTGCTCCTCTAAAAAGTCGCTCTTAGGAACAGGGAAAAATCGGTTTTGAGTGGTAATATAGATGTAATCGTCAAGCTCTAAAAATGACGAAATACTGTCAAAAGATAGGTCTGATTTCTGCTCATCTCTCTGAATGCAGATGCCGTTTTCAAAAAGCGAAAACTCAAATTCTACTCCCTTCTGGAACACCGCCGCCGACATTTTTGCCTGCGACAAGGGGCTGAAGAAAACCGAAACGAGAGCAATGAGGCAGACAAGTAAAAGCAAAATTGACATTATATCAGCCGAGCTGATGGCAGAAATCGCAAGCAAAACCGCTACTGTAAGAAGCAGCGCCGCCTCGGCTATTACCTTTACAAGATGCTCGCAAAAATATCTCTTTACTATAGCATCGTAGGCGCCGCTTTTATCAAGGGTGTATTTTTGTGAAAATATAAGCTCTCCCATACAGCGCCTCTTAAATATCGAGATTTTCTACGAGCTTTGCGTTTTTCTCAATAAACTCTCGGCGAGGCTCAACCTTGTCGCCCATAAGAATTGTAAATATTTCGTCAGCGGCAACGGCATCTTCCATAGTAACTCTTATCATCTGACGGCGCTCGGGGTCCATAGTGGTTTCCCAAAGCTGCTCGGGGTCCATTTCACCGAGACCTTTGTAGCGCTGAATTTCAATTCTTGAGCGAATATTTTCGTCACCCTCAGAAAGCTCGTTTATATACTCATCACGCTGTTCATCGCTAAAAGCATAGCGGACATTTTTTCCTCTCTGAAGCTTAAAGAGCGGGGGCTGAGCGAGATAAACGTGTCCCTCTTCAATAAGAGGACGCATAAAGCGGAAGAAGAAAGTAAGAAGCAGGGTTCTTATGTGCGAACCGTCAACGTCGGCATCAGCCATAATGATAACCTTGCCGTATCGAAGCCGCGTTAAATCCAAATCCTCACCGATTCCGCAACCGAGAGCAAGCACAACGGGGGTTAATTTATCGTTGCCTATAACCTTGTCAAGCCTTGCCTTTTCAACGTTGAGCATTTTTCCCCAAAGCGCTAGAATTGCCTGAAATCTTCTGTCACGACCGCTTTTAGCGCTGCCGCCCGCCGAGTCACCCTCGACGATAAAGATTTCGGTTGACATTCTCTCCTTGCTCGAGCAGTCGGCAAGCTTTCCGGGGAGTGATGCCGAATCAAGACCTGTTTTGCGCCTTTCGACCTCTCTTGCCTTTCTTGCTGCCTCTCTTGCGCGCGATGCGCTGAGAATTTTATCAATTATAGTTCTCGCAATCGAAGGATTTTCCTCTAAAAACTCTGTAAATTTCTGTGTAACAATACCGTTTACAAGAGTTTTTACCTCGGTGTTACCAAGCTTTGCTTTGGTTTGTCCCTCAAACTGAGCCTCGGTGATTTTAACCGAAACTACTGCGGTAAGTCCCTCTCTGACATCTTCACCCGAGAAATTCTTATCCTTTTCCTTAAGAATGTTATTCTTTCTCGCGTAGTCATTTACAACCTTGGTAATCGCGTGCTTAAATCCGTCCTCATGGGTACCGCCGTCTGTAGTGCGGATGTTGTTAGCAAAGGTAAGCAGCAGCTCGTTGTAGCCATCGTTATACTGCATTGCAATTTCGGCAATGCTGTCACCCTTTTGTCCCTGCATAAAGATAACATCATCGTGCACAACATCCATATCGCGCTTTTTGTGAATGTACTCAACAAAGCTCTTTACACCGCCCTCATAGTGAAGCAGCTCGGAAACCACTTTTTCAGGGTCTCTTTTATCTGATATTTCAATTTTTATTCCTGCATTAAGGAATGCCTGCTCACGAAGCCTTGTTAAAAGGGTTTCATAATCATAAACAGTTTCCTCAAATATTTCGGCATCAGCCTTAAAAATTATTTCTGTTCCGCGCTTGTCGGTATCGCCTATTACCTTGGCAACATCACAGGGCTTGCCCCTCTCAAAGCGCTGATAGTGGGTTTTTCCGTTCTGATGAACTTTTACCTCTAAATACTCGCTGAGAGCATTAACAACAGACGCACCAACACCGTGCAGACCGCCCGAGACCTTGTAACCGCTGCCTCCGAATTTACCGCCCGCGTGAAGAACGGTGAAAACGACAGTAACAGTAGATATTCCCTGCTTGGGGTGAATGCCCGTCGGGATTCCTCGGCCGTTATCGGTAACTCTTATGATATTGTCGGGCAGAATTTCAACCGTGATAAGCTCACATTCTCCCGCAAGTGCCTCGTCGATTGAGTTATCCACAATCTCGTAAACAAGATGGTGAAGACCGCGCGGACCGGTTGAACCTATGTACATACCGGGGCGTTTTCTTACCGCCTCAAGACCCTCCAGCACCTGTATTTGACTTTCATCATATGCCTGTTTGTTTTGCTCCACAGATATTTCCTCCGCTCTGTTTTTCTCTTTCTATTTTAAATCATTAAAAACTTATATAGTGGATATTCTTGAATTTAGCCGCTTTTTTAAAGTTTGTGCCGAAAGCAGAGAAATGTAGGTTTTTGTTTTTCCGCCGCTTTCGGTGACTATATAAGATTTGGGCATTTCCTGCGTTAAGTAAATAACCTCGCCTTTTTTTGACACCGCAGACAAAAACTCCTTTGTGTCTCTGCCAAGTGAGGTATTTTCCAAATCAAAAATTCCTATTATTTCTTTTATTCTTACAACACAGTCATTACCTAAATGAAGATACATTTTATTCCTCTTTTTCGCAGATTTTTCCGCCGCTGACGAGAAAAATTTTGTTTTTCTTGCAGCTGAATAGCTCACCCTGACAGCAGGTTATAAAAACCTGAAACTTAACTATTTTTTCAAGCAAGTATCTCTGCCTACCCTCGTCAAGCTCGCTCATAACATCATCAAGCAAAACAATAGGGGTTTTGCCTGTGTGGTTTTTAAGTAACTGAGTTTTTGCAAGCAGCAGAGCTAAAACTGCGCTCCTCTGCTGCCCTTGCGACGCAAACTGCCGCGCACTTTTCTCATTTATTTTTATCTCTATATCGTCCCTGTGAGGCCCATAAAGGCAAGCGCCTGCACTTATTTCTTTTTCCTTATTTTCTGTAAGTTTTTTAAGTAGCGCATCATAAAGCTCTGTTTCCGAAATATCGGCATTTTCACAAAAAGTACAACAGTATTCTATTTTTAGCTCCTCAGAAGCCATCTCGTAAAAACAGCTTTTTGCAGGCTCACAAAGCCTTTTTAAAAGCTCAACCCTGCTTTTTACAACACTTGCTCCAAATAGCGAAAGCTGCTGATTCCATATTTCTATGTTTTCAGCTCCGTTTTTCTCACGAAGCAGAGCATTTTTCTGTGAAACTATTCTGTTATAACGCGAAAGTGTCTTTGCAAACGCAGGGAAAATCATACACAAAAGGCTGTCGCAATAATTTCTGCGATTTACAGGCCCTGACTTTATAAGTTCTAAATCGTCGGGTGAAAAAACCGTCATCGGTGCGGCTCCAAGGAGCGCTCTTTGGGTAGAAAACCTTTTTTCACCGCGCATTATTTTTTTTACAACCTTTTCTGCTCCCGTGTCACACCCAATAGAAATCTTAAATTCTTCATCTTCGTCACAAAAAGAAGCCCCAATGTAAAAGTTTTTCTCTTCAAATAATGTAAACTCTTTATCTGTAGCTCCACGAAAGCTTTTGTTACCAGATAAAAGCCAAATTGCCTCTAAAAGATTGGTTTTTCCCTGAGCATTTTTTCCTAATATTACATTTACATTAGGACTAAAACTTAAATCTGCCGATTTTATGTTTCTGAAATTTTTTATTTGTGCTTTTTTTAGATACATAACATCATTCCTGCTCAGAAACTATAAATTTCTGTCCGTCAACCTCTGCGATGTCTTTAGGATAAAGCTTTTTCTTTCGCATTGTGCAGATTTCTCCGTTTACCCGCACAAGTCCCTCTTTAATAATCAGCTTTGCTTCTCCGCCGGTGTATGCAATACCGGCAAATTTTAATAAACTGTCAAGCTCAATATATCGAGTGTTTATATAAATTTTATTGCTCATATTTATTCAGCCTCATAGGAAGAACAAGGAATGTATAATCATCGCTCTCTGGCGGAATTATTTTTACGGGATTTTCAGGACGGTTTAAGCAAATAATAACCTCATCATTTCTGCAGTTTTTAAGAGCATCTAAAAGATAACGGTTATTAAAGCCAATTTCAATGTCAGGACCTTCTATCTCTGCGGGAAGTTTTTCCTTAATTCTTCCGACTGCTGTAGCACACTCAATCTGAACACTGTTATTAGAAAACAAAAGTCTTACAGGATTTATAAGCTTTTCTTCTGTAACAATAGCAACTCTCTCAAAGCACTCTATAAAAATTCTTCTCTGAATTCTTACATTTGTTGTGCTTGTCTGCGGAATTGCTCTCTCGTAATCTAAGAAATCTCCCTCTAGAAGCCTTGAAATTACTGTGTAATTTTCTATTTCAAAGATTATGTGTTTTTTAGAAAGGTTTACAGAAATTGATTTGTCATAATCATCGCTTATAATCTTCATAAGCTCATTTAATGTCTTTCTCGGGACAACAAAACTTCTTTCACCGTCATCATCTATTTTTCGTTTGCAATGGGCAAGCCTGAAACCGTCAACAGATATTAAATTAAAGTATCCATTCTTAATATCAAACTTTGAACCTGTGTGAACCGGTCTCTGCTCGGTTAATGCTATAGCAAAAAAGGTCTGATTTATCATGTCTCGAAGCTCACCTTGAGAAAGGGTAAAATAATTGTCTATGCTAAGAGACGGCAGGTCTGGAAATTCCTCTGCAGAAATTCCCATAATTCGAAATTCTGCCTTTCCGCTCTCTATTATGCACATATATTTATCGTCAAGGTCAAAGGAAACCTCTTCGCCATCAACCTTAATAAGCATCTCTAAAAGAAGCTTAGCAGGAAATATAACGTCTCCCTCTCTTAAAACCTTTGCAGGAATTGTTGCGGTTATTCCCATTTCTAGATCGTAGCCTGCTAAAAACAGGGTATTTCCAAAGCTTTTTAATAGAATTCCCTCAATAGCAGAAATGGCAGACTTCTGACTGACTGCTCCAATAACCTTTGTTACGGCAGATTTCATTTCTTCTTTGTTAACAATTATTTTCAAAGCTGCTCGTCCTTTCTTTGTGTGTATGTGTGTAATATATAAATAGTTATAGTAGTAATAAGGGCGGTGGAAAAGTGGAAAAGTTTCATTTTTTGCTTTGCACCGCGAAAATTCAAACAAAACTTATTAAATATGGAATGTTGAAAAAATATTAAAATGTTAAATTTTAAATGTGGAAAATTAGAGAAAAAAGAATTTGTTCAAAACTAAGTGTTAATAAAACAATAACTTGTGAAAAACTTAGAGAATTATGTAAACCAAAGCAACTATGTGGAAAACTGTGTGGAAATGGTTGAAAAGGTTTAATTATTACCTCTTATATTATTTATCATATCGGTGATTAAACGCTTCTTGTGCTGGTCTTTTGCGATAGCATCCTTAACCGAATTTATAGAGTGAATAACTGTTGTATGATCTCTTCCCGAAAATTCCTCGCCGATAGCTTTTTGAGAAAGCTGAGTGGTTTCTCTCAAAACATACATAGCAATCTGTCTTGCCTCGGCAATTTCCTTGTCCCTCTTTTTGCTGCGTATTTCTTCGGGAGTAACACTGAAGGTTTTTGCAACCTCGCTTATAATTTTATCAACAGTTACAGAAACGGGCTGGTCCGATGTTAAAATATCACGAATTGCATTCTGAGCAGTTAAAAGGGAAGGCTCCTGATTTTCAAACAGCTTGTATGCCTGAATTTTCTTAACAACACCTTCAAGCTGACGGATATTGCTCTTAAGCTTGTTTGCAATAAAATCGCAAACCTCATCGGGAATGACAATACTCAGTCCCTGAGCTTTTCTTTTTATAATAGCAACACGGGTTTCGTAATCGGGTGGCTGAATGTCAGCAAGAAGTCCCATCTCAAAACGGTTTCGCACCCTTTCGGTAAGAGAAACCATATCCCTTGGCGCTCTGTCGGATGTAAAAACAATCTGCTTTCCGCGCTGATAAAGATAATCAAAGGTGTGGAAAAATTCTTCTTCAGTCTGAGGCTTTCCTATAATAAACTGAATATCATCCATAAGTAGCACATCAGCGCTGCGGTATTTTTCCTTAAAGGGAGCAATATGGTCGGTAAATGAATGGTCCTGCTTGTTTTTCTGAAGAGCCTCAATAAGTTCAGCGCCAAACTGCTCCGCATTTGTGTAAATTATTTTTGTGTTAGGTCTGCGCCTTTTTATTTCGTTAAATATAGAATACAAAAGGTGTGTTTTTCCAAGACCCGAATCTCCGTATAAAAAGAGGGGGTTATAGGTCTGTGACGGATTTGTTGCAACAGAAACACAGGCAGCGTGTGCAAACTTATTGGAAGGACCTACAATGAACGAGGAAAAGGTATACTTAAAACCGCCGTTCTGAATAAAATCCTCATTATCCTCGCCCGCTTTAAGCTGAGGATTAGAGGGACGGAAGTATCCCGGTGGCTCGCTCTTTCCGTCATCAGAAATTATCTCTATATCAACATCAAAGCCGAGAACCTCGTAAAAAGCGTCCTTCAGCAGCTTTGTATACTGCTCAACTATTGTTTTTTTCTGGAAAATTGTTTCAACACGCATCACCGCGGTATTGCCCTCAAGTTTGTCGGGACGCAAAACCTCTATCCATAGTTTATAAGCAATTCTTGAAAGTCTGTTTTTATTGACGTAATTTGCTCGTAGATGGTTTAAAACGAGAGCCCATACTCCGGAAAAAGAATCCATTTTTATCCTCCTAAAAGCTAAAAATAGCCTGAAATTTTAAAAGTCTTTAATCCTGTTTATTATAGCATTTTTTATATCTAATTTCAAGTAAATTTATACTTTTTTTAAGTTTAATATATATTATATAATATAGCTTATATAGAGGGAAGCTAATCAAAAGAAGAAGAAAATTTTTATACCCTTTATGTAGTATAAAAAAATGCAAAAAAGAAAAAAAACCGCATTTTGTAGTTTTTTTATAAAATCCAAAATTTTTTAATAAATGAAAATGAAAAAAAACTATTGACTTTAAGCGGGCTTATAGGCTATAATGCTATATTGCATAAGGATTTATTTCGGGCGGAAAGATAAGCCGCAGTATTTAATTATCCGATTAAAAGTTTGGGAGGAAAAAATAATGCTTAGAACCTATCAGCCTAAAAAGCTTCAAAGAAAGAAAGAACATGGCTTTATGAAGAGAATGGCTACCAAAAACGGCCGTAAAGTTTTGGCTCGCAGAAGAGCAAAGGGAAGAGCTCGCTTGAGCCACTAAAAAGCCAAGGCCACTTTTAAGAGTGGTCTTTTTCTCTTTATTGTAAAAGTTTAAGTGCATAGAAAATTTAAGAAAAGCACCCCAAAAAAAGAGAAAAAAGGTCTTTTAAATGAAAAAAATTAAATCAATTAAACAGAATTCGCGTTTTCAGAGGCTATATAAAAAGGGAGAAAATTTTGTTTGCCCCTGCTTTGTTTGTTACCTTAGAAAACAGGCGAGGGACGAGGTTTTTTTAGGACTAACCGTTTCTAAAAAAATCGGAAAAGCGGTAGAGAGAAACCGCGCAAAGAGGGTTTTGCGCGCAGCGGCGAGAGAAGCGGTAAAGTGCGGCCTTTCGGGTTGCGAGATGCTGCTTGTAGCAAGGGGAAAAACTCCTTTTGTAAAAAGCACAAGAGCCGCAAAAGAGCTTTGTGCAGTTCTCAGTAAAGCAGGCTATTTAAAAATGGAGCAAAAGTTATGAAAAGGCTTATTTTAAAGCTTATCAGGCTTTACAGAAAGCATATTTCTCCTCTGAAAAAGCCCTGCTGCCGCTTTAGGCCAACCTGCTCAGGCTATGCCTTAAAGGCGGTAGAAAAGCACGGAGCATTTTTAGGCTCCCTTATGGCGATTGCAAGGATTATTCGCTGTAACCCTTACTGCCGCGGGGGATATGACCCCGTGCCCGACCATTTTACATTAAGAAGCGGCGTGGGAAGATACAGCGAGCCGTCTGTTTGTGAAAACTGTGAAAAAAAATCAGAGTGTGACGGGAGCGAGTGCATTCTCCCGCCGCCACAAAATAAAGGAGATGCGATATGACCTGGATTATGAACATAATCGGCTATCCTCTTGGATGGGTTATGTGGGCAGCCTACAAGGTAATTCCCGTTTATTCGTTAGCGCTTATTATATTTACAATCATTGTGCGTGCCGCAATGCTTCCGCTTTCAATAAAGCAGCAGAGAAATACCGCACACGGAGCGCTTTTCCGCCCCAAGATTGATGAAATCAATAAAAAATATGCAAACAATCGCGAAAAGGCTCAGGAAGAGATAAACAAGCTCTATGAGCGCGAGGGCTATAACCCCTTTAGCGGATGCTCAAGTATGTTTATTCAGCTTCCCATCCTTTACGGATTTATTGATGTTGTTTACCGTCCCATGACACACATTCTGCGTCTTCCTAAGGATGTAATTTCAACCGTTCAGAGCGTCCTTGCAAAAGCCGGTGTTGATTTTTCAACCAATCGCGCTATGGACATTGAAATGCAGATGATGGGCTATGTCGATAAATATAAGGACGAGCTGCTTGCCGCAGTCGGAGAAACAAACTACGATAAGCTTGCTAGCCTTGATATGAACCTTTTTGGTGTCATAAACCTAGGAGAAATGCCCACATGGGGGCTTAATTGGCTTATTCTTATTCCCCTTTTCTCGCTTATTACTGCACTTGCATCTTCTTTTATTTCTATGAAGATGACAGGTCAGAGTATGGAAGGACAGGGCAAAGGCTGCAACTATGCAATGGTATTCTTAATGCCCTTTATGTCGGCATATTTTTCCTTTATCGTTCCTGCGGGTGTTGGTCTTTACTGGATTATCTCCAACATTGTTTCCTGCGGACAGAGTGTTGTTCTTAAAAAGCTCATTACTCCCGAAAAGGTTGCCGCTCAGATAGAAAGAGACCGCGCAAAAGGAAAGAAAAAGAAAAAATCCAAAATGATGCAAAGGCTTGTTGAGGCGCAGAAGCAGCAGGCTGAAATGCAGCAGGGCGCATTTTCCGAAGAGGAAAGGCGTCAGCTCGAAAACAAGAAAAAAGCAGTAGAAAATGCAAACAAAGCAAAAGGTATGTCTGAAAAAGAAAAAATTGCCGAGGCAAGACGCAGATATGCCGAAAAATACGGTGACGACGTAGAATAAAGAAGTTTTTGCGCATAAGCGCATAGAGATAAGGCGGCAGAGTGCCGACTAAAGAGAGGTTAAATTAAATGGAACTTACTTTTAGTGCTAAAACCGTAGATCTCGCGGTTGCTGCAGCAGCAGAGCAGCTTAAAATTGATGCGGACAAGGTTCGCTACGAGGTTATTGAAGAAGGAAAAAAAGGACTTTTCGGAGGTAAAAACGCAGTTATCAGAGTAATTTGCTCAAACAAAGCCGAAAGAGTTAAGTCTTTTATTGAGGAAATCGTTAAGAATTTTCCTCTTGAGGACATAGAGGTTGAGGTTACCGAGGAGGAGCAGGCTTTAAAGGTCGAGATTTTGGGCGAGGAAGCCTCCTACCTTATCGGAAGAAGAGGCGAAACCTTAAATTCTCTTCAGTACCTTGCAGGTCTTGTTGCAAACAACGGCGAGGAGAAATACAGCAGAATTACACTTAATATTAACGGCTACCGTGAAAAGAGAGAAAAGACCCTCGAGGCGCTTGCCCGCCGCCTTTCCAATCAGGTTTTAAGAAGCGGAAGAAGCACAACCTTAGAGCCTATGGCCCCCTATGAGAGAAGAATTATTCACGCAACCGTTCAGGGTATTGAGGGTGTCAGCTCCACCTCTGTCGGTGACGAACCCAACCGCAAGGTTGTTATTTCCAGTGACAACCCCCGTCCCCGTCGTGACGGCAGAAGAGAAGGCAGGCGTCAGGGACGCGGCGGAAGAAATAGCGCCCCTGCCGTAAGAAGAGAAAGCGGCGACAGTCTTATTAAGGACGATTTTCTCAATTCAAGCTCCACTATTGAGGGACTTAAGAGAGAAAAGGAGCTGCGGGATGCCGCGCTGCCCCTTTATACCAAGGTCGATTTAGACTAAAATACAAGAAATTGCTTTATAAAGGCTGAGTAAACACAACATATTGTGTTTTGCTTTCCGTAAGCAATAAAAAGACGGCATATCCACAGATATGCCGTTTATGTTATCTTAAAGAGGAGGAGAGAAAACAGTGGAAACAAACTCGCAGACAATAGCCGCTATTTCAACAGGCTCAAACGCAGCCGCGGTGGGAATGGTGCGCATTTCGGGTGAGAGAGCCGTTGAAATTGCCGACTGCGTTTTTAAGGCGCTATCGGGAAAAGCTCTGTCCTCTGCGCGCGGATATACCGCCCACTTTGGTAAGGTTTATGACGGCGAACAGGCATTTGACACCGCAATAGCTACTGTTTTCCGCGCCCCCAAAAGCTACACGGGAGAGGACATTGTTGAAATCACCGTTCACGGCGGAGTTTATCTTACCCGACGGCTGCTTCGCGCGGTTATTTCGGCTGGCGCAAGGCTTGCCGAGGCGGGAGAGTTCACCAAAAGAGCCTTTTTAAACGGAAAAATGAGTCTTTCTCAGGCAGAGGCAGTCTCGGCTCTTATCTCGGCGCAGGGCGCAGAGAGAGCTAAGGCGGCGCTTGCAGTAAGCGATGGAAGGTTAAACCTTGAGAGCGAAGATATCCGCGCCGAAATTGTCGCCCTGCTTGCAGAGATTTCAGCATACTGCGATTATCCCGACGAGGATATAGTCGATGTTTCACGTGAAACACTTGTAAAAACCCTTGAAAGAATTTCTGACCGCCTTGACACTATGATTGACGGCTTTGACAAGGGCAGAGTAATTTCAGAGGGTGTTGACACCGCCATCGTGGGAAGTCCCAACGTCGGCAAATCCACCATTATGAATATGCTTTCGGGCTTTGAGAAGAGCATTGTAACCGATATTGCGGGTACAACGCGGGATATTGTTGAGGATACGGTTCGCGTGGGCGAGTTTGTGCTGCGCCTTTCTGATACGGCAGGAATAAGAGAAACCGCTGATGTTGTTGAGTCGGTCGGGGTAGAGCGAGCTAAAAAGAGAATGGAGAGCGCGGCGCTAGTGCTTGCGGTGTTTGATGCTTCCCGCCCTCTCTCGATCGAGGATAAGGAGTTAATTTCGCTTGCAAAGGGAAAAAACGCCGTTGCAATTATAAATAAGGACGATTTGGAGCCAAAAATAGACGAAAAGCCTATAAGAGATGGCTTTGAAAGGGTTGTGCGAATTTCAGCAGCCCAAGGGAGAGGTGCACAGGAGCTGTCGGGTGCCATAGAAAAGGCACTTTGTGACTATAATCTTTCCGAGGACGCACAGCTTATTATAAACGAACGGCAGTATGACTGCGCGAAAAGAGCGCAAAAGGAGATTTCCTCAGCGCTTTCGGGAGCGCGCGAGGGACAGATGCCTGATATGCTTGGAATACTCTTAGAAGAGGCGCTTCGCGCCCTATCGGAGCTTTCGGGAAAATCGGCAACAGAGGCCGTTGTGAATGAAATATTCTCTAAATTCTGTGTTGGTAAATAGGTAGGTACAAGGGGAAGGTAAAATGAGAGATTATTCTGTCGTTGTAGTAGGCGCAGGACACGCCGGGGTTGAGGCCGCACTTGCTGCCGCAAGACTGGGCGAGAAAACCGCGCTTTTTACAATAAACTTAGATGCGATAGCGAATATGCCCTGCAACCCCTCTATCGGCGGAACTGCAAAGGGGCATTTAGTGCGCGAAATAGATGCGCTCGGCGGCGAGATGGCAAAGGTTGCTGATATGACCTTTCTCCAGAGCCGTATGCTCAACCGCGGAAAAGGCCCCGCCGTTCACAGCCTGAGAGTTCAGTCTGACAGAGTGCGTTATCACGCCGAAATGAAGCACAGGGTTGAGAGCGAGCCTAATGTCGATATCATTCAGGCTGAAATAGTCGAGATTTTGTTTGAAGATAACAGAGCGGTAGGTGTTGTAACTGCTCTTGGAGAGAGATACGGCGCCAAGGCGGTCATAATTGCGTCTGGCACATACCTTAAAGCCACCATTCACGTCGGCGAAGCGAGCATTGAGAGCGGTCCCGATGGGCATCTGGCGGCAAACCGACTTTCAAAAAGCTTAGAGGCGGCAGGAATTACCCTGCGCCGCTTTAAAACAGGAACTCCCGCAAGAGTTCACCGCCGCAGTATCGATTTTTCGCGCCTTGAAGTGCAGGAGGGTGACGAGCCTATCGTGCCTATGTCCTTTGAAACTCAGGGAGAGCTTAAGAACAAGGTCGTCTGCCATATAGCCTACACAAACGATAAAACACACGAAATTATCCGCGGCGCGCTCTCCCGTTCACCGCTCTATTCGGGCAGAATTCAGGGTGTTGGCCCAAGATATTGCCCAAGCATAGAGGACAAGGTGGTGCGTTTTTCGGAAAAACCCCGCCATCAGCTCTTTATAGAGCCGATGGGTGAGGACACCGAGGAAATGTACCTTCAGGGAATGTCATCGTCGCTTCCCGTCGATGTTCAGGAGAAGATGTACCGCTCAATCGAGGGGCTTGAAAACGTTGAAATTATGCGAAATGCATATGCAATAGAGTACGATTGCTGCGACCCCACCGAGCTGTTCCCCAGCCTTGAGTTCAAGGCGGTGCGCGGACTTTACGGCGCAGGACAGTTTAACGGCACCTCGGGTTATGAGGAGGCTGCCGCTCAGGGACTTGTTGCGGGAATAAACGCCGCAAGAGCGGTGCAGGGAAAGGAAGCAATTATTTTTCCGCGCACCCAAAGCTACATTGGAACCTTAATTGATGATATAGTCACCAAAGGCTGCACCGACCCCTACAGAATGATGACCTCGCGCTCGGAATACCGCCTTTATTTAAGGCAGGACAATGCCGACTTGCGCCTTTTACCATTAGGACACGAAATAGGTCTTGTAAGTGACGAGCGCTATGAGCGCTTTTGCGAGAAAAAGAGGCAGATTTCTGAGGAAATTGCCCGTCTAAACAAGACAGGCATAGCCCCTTCGGACGAGCTTAACGCACTGCTTGTTTCACGTGAAACATCTCCCGTTCAGAACGGCGCCACCCTTGCAGACCTTATCCGCCGTCCGCAGATAAGCTATCGTGACTTATCCCCCTTTGATAAAGACCGCCCTGAGCTGCCCATAGAGGTGCAGGAGCAGGCGGAAATAGCGATAAAATATGAGGGCTATATTAAAAAGCAGGCGGCTCAGGTTGAGGAACTGCACAGACTTGAAAAGCGCCGTCTTTCTCCCGACCTCGATTACCGCACCATTACGGGACTTCGACTTGAGGCGGCAGAAAAACTGAATAAGATAAAGCCGCTGTCCATAGGCCAGGCGGCAGGCATATCGGGGGTAAATCCAGCCGATATAGCAGTTCTCATTATAAGAACGGGCGAGGAGGGAATAGAGTGAGAGAACAGGTTATTTTGCCGTTTGACAGAGAGTATCTTGTAGATACAGCAAAAAGCGCGGGCTACGAGTTGAGCGAGAGGCAACTTGACCTCTTTGAGTGCTATTATAACGAGCTTGTAGAGTATAACCAAAAGGTAAACCTCACCGCAATAACCGAGCCGCATGCAGTTGCAGTCACCCATTTTTTAGACAGCCTCACTCTGCTGCGAGCCGACATAAAAGAGGGTGCAAAAATGGCAGACATTGGCGCGGGAGCAGGCTTTCCGTCTGTACCTGTTAAGATATTTCGTCCTGACATTGATGCAACCTTGA
Source organism: Oscillospiraceae bacterium (assembly GCA_045655125.1). Lineage (GTDB taxonomy): Bacteria > Bacillota > Clostridia > Oscillospirales > Ruminococcaceae > SIG578. Next base: position 7,846 of record JAZOOR010000013.1, on the reverse strand, counting down.
TTGATAGCCTAAATAAGAGAATAACCTTTCTCTGTTACCTTTCAGAGAAGCTTTCTCTGCCCTATAACGCGCTTCACGCACGCGCCGAGGAAGCAGGCAGACAAAAGACTCTGCGTGAGCAATATGATGTTGTATGCGCGAGAGGGGTTGCCAAAATCTACCTTCTGTGCGAGTACTGTCTGCCTCTCTTAAAAGTAGGCGGCAAGCTTGTCCTGATGAAAGGTCCTGAGCCGGAGGAAGAAATAAAGGAAGCAAAAAAGGCACTTTCAGAGCTTTGCGGCAAGGTAATAAAAGTAGACAAGTTCACACTTCCCGATGGTAGCGGCAGAAGCCTTGTTATAATTGAAAAGACATCGACAACACCTGCCAAATACCCAAGACAGTCGGCAAAAATAGCTAAATCCCCCTTGGTTTAGCAGAAAAAAAGATAAAAAAGCGGCGAAATGCGCGACCGAAAGCTTTAGTCTGTAGGAATAATCTGTGTTATTCTATGGATAGAGAGAAAAAAGGGGGAAGCGCAAATGAAAAATGCCGCGAATACAGTATTTGAAAAAAATCGGGTTGTGAGCATTAAGCTTTCGGACATTCGTGTAAATTCGGCTCAGCCGCGCGAGAGGTTTGATAGCGCCTCGATAGAGCGCCTTGCACAGAGCATAGCGCAAAACGGGCTGCTACAGCCGCTATCGGTACGCCGCGACGGAAAGGGTTACGAGCTAATTGCAGGCGAGCGCAGAATGAGAGCGTTAAGGCTGCTCGGATACGAGAGTGCGCCCTGTATAATCGTTGATGCTGATGGGCAAAAATCGGCAGTTCTTGCCATTATCGAAAACATACAACGCGAGGACTTAAATGTTTTTGAGCAGGCGAAGGGAATAGAAAAGCTTATCGAGCGCTGGGGAGTCACACAGGCAGAGGCAGCAGAAAGGCTGGGACTTTCGCAGTCTGCGGTTGCGAACAAGCTGAGGCTTTTGCGGCTTTCTGAGCCTGAAAAGCGTACAATAACCGAAAAAGGTCTTAGCGAGCGACACGCACGCGCGCTGCTTCGTATTTCCGACAGTGAAAAAAGAAGACGCGCCCTTTCTTATATAACTGCACGCAACCTAAATGTCAGCCAGACCGAAAAATATGTTGAAAAATTGCTAAATGCGAGCGCTCGTGGCGGGACACGGCTTGTTTTTAAGGATTTGCGCATTTTTGTAAACACTATAAATCAGGCGGTTGAAACAATGCGAAGCTCGGGTGTTATGGCAAGCACTGCCAGAGGTGAAACCGAGAGCTATATTGAGTATACAATCCGTATTCCCAAGCCCTGCGCCGCGCAAAAGTAATGGAGGAGTTTTTTGGAAAAGATATGCTGCTTTACAGGTCACAGAAATATCCCTAAAGAAATAGAAGACGAGCTTTTTTGTGAGCTCTACAGCACCATCGAAAAGCTTTTTCGCGAGGGATTTACCATCTTTCGCTCCGGCGGAGCCGTAGGTTTTGACAGAATGGCTGCAGATGCGGTTATTGCCCTGAGGCAGAAAAATCCACAGATTAAGCTTCATATCTATGTTCCTTGTCTTGACCAGAATAAGTTTTTTTCAGAGGACGAAAAAGAGTACTATATGGCGCAAATCAAGACTGCAGACAAGATTTTCTGCATCTCAAAGAGCTACTACAAGGGTTGTATGTTAGAGCGCAATCGAGCCATGGTAAACGGCGCGGATGCATGCATAGCCTATGTCCGCCGTGAGAGCGGCGGCAGCGCCTACACAGTAAAATATGCTAAAGAACAAAACTGCCGCGTTATCAGCCTTTGATAACGCGGCGCTTGTTTGCTTTCGGGGCGAAATTTGTCAAAAATCCTTAATTAAAATTTTTTGTTCTTTACAGAACGGCTTTTGGTTGGTATAATAAAAATATATCTTGATAAAGGAACAGATGTATGGGAAAAATTATTGTTTTGGCAAACCAAAAGGGCGGTGTCGGCAAAACAACCTGCGCAGTAAACATTGCGGCGGGTGTAGCCGCGCTGGGTAAAAGGGTGCTGCTTGTGGATATTGACCCGCAGGGCAATGCCACCAGCGGCCTTGGAATAAACAAAAAGAGCCTTCTTCGCTCTGCCTATGAAATGCTCTGTTCGGGGGCGGGTGCGGCTGAGGCAACAGTTAAGAATGTTTGCAAGAATTTAGATGCCATTCCTTCGAGCCTCAATTTAGCAGGTGCAGAAATCGAGCTTGCGGCGCAGGAGGGCAGAGAGGCAAAGCTTAAAAAAGCGCTTTCCTTAGTGCGCGAGCAGTATGACTACATATTTATTGACTGCCCACCTTCACTCGGAGTGCTTACAATAAACGCGCTCTGCGCTTGCGATAGTGTTCTCATTCCCATTCAGTGCGAGTATTACGCGCTTGAAGGTCTTTCGCAGCTTATGAACAGCGTGCGCACAATAAAGAGGCTGTATAACCCCACTATTGGTATAGAGGGTGTTGTGCTGACTATGTACGACGGCAGACTAAACCTTACACTTCAGGTTGCAAACGAAATTAAAAAGTACTTTCCCAACAAGGTTTACAAAACAGCAATTCCAAGAAATGTTCGTCTCTCCGAGGCGCCAAGCTTTGGAAAACCGATTATTTACTATGACCCGTCTTCCCGCGGAGCAAAGGCTTATATGGAGCTTTGCGCAGAAATAATTGCAAAAAACCGATAAAACGCAAAACAAACAGTATAAAAGCACATAAATATTACTAACCGTAAAGGAGTTAAACCCAATGGCAGCAGTAAAGGGAGGTCTCGGAAAGGGACTTGACGCGCTTTTTCAGGATAACATTATGGAGAGCGAATCGGGAGTAGTGACATTAAGGCTCTCCGAAATAAAGCCCAACCACGAGCAACCGAGAAAGCATTTTGACGAGCAGGCGCTCTTGGAGCTTGCCGATTCGATAAGGGAGCACGGAGTGCTTCAGCCTCTTATTGTCCGCCCCCTTTTGGGCGGTGAATATCAGCTTATCGCAGGTGAGCGCAGATACCGAGCCGCACATATAGCTCAGGTCGCCTCCGTCCCTGTTATTATCCGCGAGTTTTCGGATATGGAGGCTATGGAGGTTGCGCTTGTTGAAAACCTTCAGCGCCGTGATTTAAATCCTCTTGAAGAGGGTGAGGGTTACAAGGCGCTTGCCGAGCAGTTTAATTTAACTCAGGCAGAGATTGCAAAAAAGGTTGGAAAATCTCGCTCCGCGGTTGCAAACTCAATGCGCCTTATCGAGCTTCCCGATGAGGTCAAATCGGCAGTTTCCGAGGGCGAGCTTTCTATGGGTCACGCAAGAGCGCTTTTGTCGCTGCAAGATAGCGAACAGATTTGCGCCGCTGCAGAGCAGGTCATTTCTAAGGGACTCTCTGTAAGACAAACCGAGCAGATGGTCGCAAAGATGCAAAGAACCCCCAAGCCTGCTGCCGCAAAAACAAAAGCTCCCAGCTTTTACAAGGAGCTTGAAATTGCGCTTGAAAAAACCTGGGGCAGAAAGATAAGAATTAACCCCACCGCCGAGAATGCAGGTAGCCTTACAGTCGATTATTTAAGCCGTGAGGACTTAATTGAGATTACCGAAAGACTCACCGGTAAAAAGATAGATGATAGTGAATTTTAACTACTAAATGTAATATATAATTGCTATATTACAAATAGTAAAACAAAAAACCACCAAAATACCGTACAAATAGTAATAAAATAAAGGTATATTACAAAATGTAAACCCCGCCGATTTGATCGGCGGGGTTTATTTATTATTTTTGGTTTTTTAATTTCTCGATAAATTCCACATACGGAGTTTGAGTATCAAAGAGCACGGCGCCGTGATATGTTTTCTCCTTACGGGGAGTTTTATAGTCGCCGTATTGCTGATATAAAAGCTCGTCATAGCCTACGGGGCATTTTAATGAGAGATGCTCAAAGGGAAGCTCAACCGCACTCTCGAAAAGCGAGCGGCGCCACCAAAGGCGGCGGTTATTCGGATCAAAGCTCAAGGGCGCTACGCGCTGCGTTATTTCAGAGCTATGCTCGCGGCAGATGCTCTCCATTTTAATATACTGCTTTTCGCTCTTATAAAAAACCGAAATCAGCTTTGCTGCCGCGACCATTAAGAAGGCTTTAAAAGAGCGGTTTTTGTTTGCCGAAATGCGAGCCGAATTATTTAAAAGTCGGTTAAGGGAATTTAGTCGGCGGCGCTGCGATTTAAAAACCGCCTCATCGTCAGGGACAGAGTCGAGCGGAAAAATATCAATAAAAATTCCCTGATTAAAGGGAACTTTCAGCGCCTCTGAGGGCAGAGCGGCGGTGGTGAGAGAATTTCTCAGCTGCGCATGGCCGCGAAAATACTTTTTGTCGGTGTAAAAGGTCTGAAAAAAGAAAGGGTGCTTAAATTCGCTATCTGCAACAGCGCAAAGCCTGTCATAGTCTTCTCGCAGCATCATAATGTCAATGTCATCATCCCAAGGGATAAAGCCTCCGTGACGCACCGCTCCGAGCAGAGTTCCGCCCGAGGCGAAGTAGGGAATATTATGTTTATTTAAAACCTCTAAAAGCTTTTCTAAAAGCTTTAGCTCTTCTGCCCACACACTTTCAAGTGAGGGCGGCAAAAAATTATTCATACTAAATATCCTTTTTTACCTTTTTCTCTTTAAGCTTGGAAAGCTCGCCGAGTAAGATTTCATCGCGTGTTACAAAAAGACCTGCAACATAAATAGCCGCGCCTACTGCAACCTGAACTATAAGTGCCAAGGGGCTGTGCCAGCTTCTTCCGATAAGGTAAACTACTATGAGCATAACAAAGGCAATGCCGACGTACTTAATAGCCGCCTTAAAAATATCCCATATGGTGAGGTACTCGCGCATAAGATGGACATACAAAAGCGCAATAATACCCTCGGCGGCAAGTGAAGCAACTACTGCGCCGTAGCTTCTGAAAACGGGAATAAGTAAAAGGTTTAAAACAAGATTTACGGCGGCACCAATAAGTATAACGCGGTTTGCGCGCGAGCGCTGTCCCGTTGGGGTAAGGTAGAGAGTGCCTATAATGTTGCTGATTCCGATAATGAAAACAATGGGGGAAAACAGCATCATAACGGGAGCAACCTTGTCGTAGCCCGCGCCGAAGAAGATGGGAACAAAGTTTCTCGCACAGCCGACAAGACCAAAAATCATCGGCATCGAAATAAGGCTCATAAACTGAAAGGTTTTACGGATGTACTTTTTAATGCGCTCGTCATTACCCTGACCGTAAAGGTAGGAGATTCTCACCCCGACAATGACATTGAGAGAGGTAATAACGGTAAGCAGCAGATTTATAATCTTGTGTCCAAGCTCGTAATACGCGTTTTCAAGATTGTCGCGCACAAGAATACCGAGCATAGTGCGGTCAAGAACAGTGTAGATAGATGATGCAATAACAGGGATAAAGTAAACAAGTATCTGCCTAAAATGCTGAAAGAGATTAAGTTGTCTGCGCTCTACGAGGAAAAGATAGGAGCGAATTCTCGGCAGGGTTAAAAGGTTTGCAATCAGTCCGCTTGCCGCCTGAATAAAGATGTAGAGGGTAAGGTCCCCAGGCTTTCGGACAAAGAGGAATATGCAAACCACCGAGAGAACCTTGATGATAAGGTTTCTTGTCATAACCGCCTTGAAATCTTCCATTGCCTGCAGAAACCAAGTGAAATCAAAAGCTACCGATAGTATCATAACGCTAAAGGCAAGATAGCTTGCTATGTTGTCGCCGTTTATAGCAACCGCCATAAGATAGGCGATAAGGCAAACTACTGTTGTAAAGGCTCTTATAATGGTAAGCTCCCAAAAGGTTTGACTGCATAGCGCGCGGTCATTTCGCGAGATGGAAACCTCACGGGCACCGTACGCGCTTATACCAAGGGCGGCAAAGAGTGCAAAATATGTTGCGATGGAGTTGGCGTAGCTGTAGAACCCTATGAAATCCGCCTGAAGCACACGGGAAACATAGGGCATAGTAATAACAGGAGCTAACATTGAAAATAGCTGAAATATTGTGTTGTAGACATAGTTTCGCTTTATGCTTTGCTCAGCCACCCCTTCACTCCTTCCCAAAGTTTTTCAAAAAATCCTTCCTCACCCACGCTTGCAAAATAGGAAACTATAAAAATAGTAATCATAGCAAAGGGCATATTGGTTATAAATAACATTCCAAAAAATATAAGAGAAAACGAGAGTGTTGCAAGCCGCTCTGCCTTTTCGGTGCAGAAAAATGCCTTTATTGCCGATAAAAGATAGAAAAGGGTGAGCCACAATCCGCCCTGAGCGGCCAAAACAGCAAGTCCCATGCTCAGCCCGTCGTTGTAGCGGTAGGCATACTCAAAATTGGCTATAACCGCGCTGTCATTGTAGTAACCTGCGCCAAAAAGTGGGTTTTGTGCAAATGTAGAGAGTGCAGCCCTAAAATCGTCAAGCCTGATATAGAATGAATTGCTCTGCGCCTTGTCCCAAAGAATGAGCGCAGCAAATGCGGCGGCAACTGCTGCCCCCGAAATTTTCAAAGCTACAATAGCGCGGCTTCTCTTGTTCCATATTAGCAGTTTTAGGTAAAAAGCCGCCGCCGCAAGCAGCAAAGCCTTTGCTGAAAATGTGGTGACGCAGGTAAGAGCTAAAACAACTATTCGCGCATAACTTATCTTTTTCCTTAAAAACAGCTCCGCTGAGAGCGAAACCGCTAAAAACGCCGCAAAGCCGGGCGCTTCGGGGAAAATGCCGCAGTTTCGCATAAAGGTATGTCCGAAAAAGTTAATTTCCTGCGCCTCATAAAGCAGATGGAAATAGGTGTTTACAAGCTTTTCCTCTTCTGCCCACCAGACACGAACCTCTTGTGTTGGGGACAAAAAGCCAAATAGAGTTCCTAAAATATACAAAACAAGCGAAACGAAGGAAAGCACCACAATAATATCCGAAAGATATAAAATAAGGCGGCTCTTCTCTTCGCGCGATTTTAAGAGCGAAAGATACAAAACGCTAAGGCAAAAGGGGAGTAGCAGATAAAGAAAAGTTCTGATGAGGTTGTATCGAGTAAAAAACATAAACACCGCTAAAAATGCCGCCATCGCTGCAGCTCTGTAAATTCCGCGCTGACGGAGTTCGGTAAACCTCAGAGCTAAAAGACCTCCAAGAATAACAATAAAGACACGCGAAAAGGTGTTGCTCTGAGCGCCCGTAAAAAGCGCCCACATACTGCTGTATAAAACCGTAGAGAGCATAAGCAGATATTCAAAAACCGTAATTACGCCCCGTTTTTTATCTGTCACAGTAGTTCCTCCTCTGCTTTTTTAATTGCGCGGCGGATAAACCGTCCTTCTCGCAGTTTAGAGCCCATTTCGAGTGCGTTTTTCTGCATTTTAAGGTATTCTTCCTCAGAAAGTGCATTTAGGTGTTCGTCTAAATGGTCTAAACTGTCAACACAAAGCCCAACTGAATTTTTTTCTATAAAAGGAGCAAGCGCAGCCTCTTTCCATATTATAACGGGAAGCCCTGCCGCAAGATATAAAGAGGCTTTGTGGGGGTTGTTGATTTTAAGGTACTCACCCGTCACTCCTGTGCATGTGTCGGCGCTCTGCCCGTCCCACACAAGCCCAAAGCTGCCACAGAGGTTCCTTACAAGCTTTTCGGGTGCAAACGAGCCGCAGTAGTTAAAGGAATGCTCGCGACCGCGGTCAAGATTTCCGCCGTAGACATTAAACTCTATGCCGCTCTGCCCAAGCGCATACAGATAGCCCGATTTTTCAGGATCAAGATTTCCCGCAACGCAAACAGTACGGGTAAAATCTCTCTTGCTCTTGTTTTCGGGGCAGAGAT
>JAZOOR010000012.1:0-24979 GCA_045655125.1 Oscillospiraceae bacterium | reverse complement strand
TCAGTAGGTGGACACCGAGACGAGCTGTATGTCCGCATTAAGCTCTTAAATCAAGAGATAGACGATATGTGGGACAGCATCAATATGATGCGAGATTTTATTGGGGGTGCAGTAAATAATGCCGGTAAATTATAGACAGATTAAGGCGATCGAGAAAAAGAACAAGGAGCGTGTGCTGCAGGCTTGTCCTGGTATGCCTGATACACCGGGTATATATTTCTTTACACGCTCTGAGGATGGTTTCAGGTATGCTTACATAGGACAGGCCAAGCGCCTGCTTACAAGAGTGGCGCAGCACTTCTCCGGGTACCAGCACATTGACCTCTCGATAAAGAAACACGGGCTTTACAGCGAGGCTAATCCTCACGGATACAAGATAACATTTACAGAGGTCCCGATAGATAAGCTGGATGAGAGGGAGCAGTACTTCATTAAGGGCTATGCTCAGGCGGGGTATCAGCTGAGGAACGCAACGAGCGGAAGTCAGGGTAAGGGAAAGCACTCTCTTGATAATCAGAAGGCGCCAAAAGGTTATTATGACGGCCTGAGGCAGGGCTACAAGAACGCACAAAAGGAAGTAGCGCATCTCTTTGAAAAGCACCTTACCTTTGCGCAGAAAAGTCCTAAGCCTAACAAGCTTCAGGCAAGGGCGGCAGAGAAGTTTAGACTGTTCCTTGATATAAGTAATGAATAAGGAGTGTGGCGCTATGCCAAAACACTATGACAACAGTTATGTTGTTTGTCCTTTTTTTAGGTTTTACGATAGGCAAAATATAGCATGTGAGGGAATAGAAAACAAAACAGCTATACACATTGTTTTCAATACGCAGCAAAGGCGTCTGGAGTATATGAAAAAAAGATGCTATAACGAATACAAAAAATGTTATGTTGCACAGACGCTTCTGAACTATAAATATGGGGAGAAAGAATAAAAGGCCCAAGCATAAAGCTTGCGCCTTTTACTGCATTATTTGTTTAAGAATTCTTCAATCGCCTGTTTGACAATCTGCGCTTGTGCTACGCCCGCTGTGTTGCATTTTTCACGAAATGCTTTTGCCATTTCTTTTGGAATTCTTATCGATAATACATCATATACTTTTTGGTTATAACGTGCCTTCACCTCGGTCGAGGTTTTGGTTTTTCTTCTTGAACCGTTCACTGTATTCCTCCCGCACTTTATTTATTAAATTTATTATTATAATGATTGCGTTGGCTCCTATTGCGATTCGTAGCGGAATGCTCGGTTCTAAAATTGAGGATAATATTAATAGTACACATAGAGTTATAAGCCAAAAGCTACTTTTTCCCACTTGTAAAACTCCTTTCGTTATGATATAATATTTGTACCACCCCCACGAGGGGGGAGGGGCTTTCGCCCCTCCGGGCTGCCTACCACCATTTGAATGCTGTAATCAAAGCGGCGATTGCAACGATTGCTTCGATTATCAGTTCGGCGATTTCAAATGTGGTAGGCTTTTCTTTTCGTTTTCTCCTTTTTCTTTTCATATTCTCACCTCCTCTCCGTGATTATATTATATCATACTGCTTGCAGTATGTCAACAGTTTTATGATAAATTATTTAAAATTTTTTTCAAAAACTATCCGAATTTAGAATATCTGTGTGATAAAATAAGAAATAAAATCAGAGAAGGGAGTTTTCTGTGGATTGGAACAAAATAAAGCAAGAATACATATCCGGCGGGATAAGTTACAGAAAGCTCGCCGAGAAGCACGGAGTATCTGAAAGCACACTCTCCAAGAGGGCGATGAATGAGAAGTGGGTGGAACTTAAAGCGGCAGCTGCACAGGAAAGCAATAAACGAATTATAAAGGTTGTTGCAAACAAACAGAGAAAGCGTATGGAACGCCTGCAGAATATTACGGACCAGTTGCTTGAAAAAGCGGAGCAGGCTGTAATGGAGCTTGATATACAGCTTTACAAGAATGTCAAAAAGGTCAAGGAAATTGAGTATAAAAACCGCGAAAGACCTGACAAGCCCACAAAGGAAACCATTCGTGAGGAAGAAAAGGTTACCGAGGTTCGCACCATAATAGACCGAAAGGGACTTCAGGCTGTTGCAGCGGCTCTTAAAAGCATTCAGGAGATTCAAGGCCTTAAAAGTGAGCTTGACACAAAAGAGCAGAAGGCTCGTATTAAGAAGCTTGAGAGGGATGTTGAGGTGCCCGCTCTGAAAGATTATAGCAGTGAATACCAGGCATTAGCTGATATGATAAACAACCCACAGCCTAACAGAAACATACATAATTTCGAGGTGGAGGATGAATAAGACAGCACCCTTTACCGTTAATCAAACAAGATACATAAAGCGAACACTCAGCAACTGGTTTAATGTTGCCGAAGGAGGAAAAAGAGGCGGAAAGAACGTTATCCAAACACTTGCGTTCTGTACAGCCTTAGAGCTTCACCCTAACAGATTGCACCTTATTGCAGGAGTTTCTCAGACAACGGCTAAACTTAATATAATTGACTGCGATGGCTTTGGTATTACCAACTACTTTGAAGGCAGATGTAGGGCGGGAAAATATAACGATAGGGCTTGTTTATATATTCAAACTAAAGCCGGTGAAAAGATTGTGCTTGTGTCCGGGGGAGCCAAAGCGGGCGATGAAAAATATATAAAGGGTAATACCTATGGAATGGCTTATGTTACAGAGGCAAACGAATGCCATCCCGATTTTATAAAAGAGGTTTTTGACCGAACTCTTTCGAGTGCAAACAGAAAGATATTTCACGATTTAAACCCGAAAGCTCCAAAGCATTGGTATTATACAGAGGTGCTAAGATTCCACGAGAAAAAGCAAGAGAGAAATAGTAAGTACGGCTTCAACTACGGGCATTTCACGATTGCAGATAACCTCTCAATATCTGATGAGAAACTTAAAGAAATCTTATCCACATATCAGAAAGATACAGTATGGTATGAGCGTGATATTTTAGGCAGCAGGAAAAGCGCAGAGGGAATTATATTCCCTGAGTTTGCAAGCAATCCCGCTCCGCATATTATTTCTTCTGATAAGCTGTTCACTAAAGACCGCAAAGGAAACGATATTCCTATAAAATTTCGTAAAGTAGAGGTCGGCTTTGACCTCGGTGGCAACGGCTCGGCCTATGCACTCACCTGCACAGCCGAAGGCTACGATGACCAATATTACATCCTGAAAGCTCAGAAAACACAGGCACAAGAGCTCAATATGGCGGATATAGAAAATCTCGTTAATGACTTCTGCGGAGCGGTAGAAACAAAATATCGCTGCAAAATACGAACTCTGAACTGCGACCATATTGCTGTCATTATCAACTCCATAAACGATAACACAAATTATCGCGCAGATTTGACCTATAAGCCACCGCTTGAGGACAGACCTTTTGTGATGAGCAAGCTTCTTGCGGATAGAAAGATATGGTTTGTGGATGGGGAATGCGATGACCTTATAGATGAACTTCAAAACCTTGTTTTTGATGATAAGTCTGATAGACCAATTGCTAAGGATGACGGCACGATGCAAATTGATACTTGGGATAGCTTCATTTACAGTATATCAAATGACTTCTATTATTTGGGTACATAAAAAGCCCTCTGCATAAAGCAGAGGACTGGGAAAACTATTATATTAAAGGATAGTGGCTGATACTGAAATATTTTTTTGTATAAAATCTGAAAAAAGTCTTGACAATAGGTTTAACCTATGCTATAATATAGTCACAGTCAAGGGAAACCAAGACGAGTAACGGGGCAAGACGAGAAAGGAGAAAATATGCAAGAAAATATGACAGATTATCAGTTCAAAAAAATTCTTGAAATGGTGCTTGAAATCCTAAAGGGAAGCGACAACAAAGAGGAAGCCATTAAAAAAATAGAAGCATTACTTAATCAGTAATGCTTCTGACAACAGAAAAGAATTGGGCGGACTTGCCGCCGCCCACTCTTTTACTCAAATATATCACGTTTTGCCCCAAATGTCAAGAAAGGACGTGATATCATCAGCGAAAACGGCAAGAAACTGACCCCACAAGAAAAATACGATAAAGCGAACACAAGATTTATTGGGTTAAAACTTAATAGAAAAAGTGACAAAGATATTCTTGATGCTATTGAGGGTAAACCGATACAAACAGAAATTAAGCGCCTTATTCGTAAAGGGTTAGAAACAGAGTAAAAAAACAACGGACACGCTGCTCCGTGGAAAGAAAAGCGTTATCCGTTGCCTCGCGATAGAAGTTAATCTAAACGCTTATTTATTATAGCGTATGATTTTACTTCTGTCAAACTAAAATTGAACAGGAGTTTTTATTATGATATTACCAATTACGAAAGACACAATTCAGGAATATGTAGAAATGGTGAAAACAAAAGAAAATAGGACGATAAGTGAGAAAAATATGGAGCTTATTTTAAAGCTTACAAAGCAAATAAACGAGGCTTACTATCAAGGCTATTGTGAAGGAGTAAATGCGGTGAGCCAAAATGGATAAGGAAATTTGGAAAGATATTGATGGATACGAAAGTGTTTATCAAATAAGTAATTTGGGTAGAGTTAGGAGTTTGAGGGACTGTAATCAAAAGCCACGAGAAAAAATATTAAGCCCTTATAAGAGCCATAATGGTTATCTACAAATTAATTTAGTGAGGAGGGAGAAAAAAAGTACTTTTAAATTACATAGATTGGTTGCACAAGCATTTATTCCTAATCCTGAAAATAAACCAGAGGTTAATCACATTGATGGGAACAAATCAAATAATCATATTTCAAATCTTGAATGGTGTACTCATTCAGAAAATATGCAACACGCTGTGAAATCTGGTTTGGTCACGCAAAAACACATCCGAAAGTTGACAGAGCAAGATGTCCAAACGATTAGAAAAGAGTATATTAAAGGCTCAAAAGGTTCTAATGGTGTTTTAGCAATGGCAAGAAAATACAATGTCTGTGAGATGACTATATATAAAATACTACAGGGAAAGAGTTATAAAAATATTAAATAGTCGCTCGGATAGTGTATAATAGCGGTAAAAAAAGAAGGTCAAACAAACCGAATATCAACTTGGCAGAGTTGATTATAAGCGGTTTGATTGACCTGATTGTCGGGGTTTTGATAGCCCTGATAGCCAAATGGTTGTAATCAACCGACAATCGAGGGGAGAACCCCTCCCCTTGATTGTACCATATAAAAAATAGAAAATCAAGGAGGAAATTCTATGAAAGAGTTTTTAACAATTCTTGCAGTGGTAATGATTGGCTTAGGAGTAGCAAAGCTTATAAAATTCCTTGTTTTAAAGCTGATGAGCAAAAAGAAAAAGTAAGTTAATTTAATTATGAAATAGGAGTGAGAACAATTTTTCAGAAATTCAAAGCGTTTTGGCAGACATTTTGGGAAACCTTTAGGAGCGCTTATAACAAGGTGTTTAAAGGACCTGTAGAAAGTTTAACACAGGATTGGCGGGATATAAAAAGCATAAACTTTCTTGATATTTTTGTAAGTAAGCTTAATAATCTCGCAAATACTGAGGCGACCTTCGAGGTCGAGAGTGACAGTGCACAGGCGGAATCCCTTAAGATGCTTTGCGAAGACCTTGAGGCTAAGAGGTTTGAGATTACCGAAAATATGCTTGCTGAGGGCGATTATTGGGTCTTCCCTGCAACCGACAGCACAGGAAAGATAATCCACTCCTATCTGACACAGCAGCAGGTTCGCATTTTGAGTATGGACGGCGCCGAGATAAAAGAGCTTGAAGGAATTATTGACTGGTATATTGATGAGAAAAGCCGAGTTTATTATTTGTGCAGACATCATAAGCTCGATGATAATAATACTCTGACTGTTTCGTATAGAATTGCAGATGATAACAACCGAACTACCACCCTTGAAAAATGGGATGAACTCACAGAGCAGTCTTATTCCTTTACAAACGCAATAAATATTGGAGCGGGCAGATATAAGTCACCTGCATCGAGCAGAGGTCTTTCATCGGTTTATGGTGTACCGCTTAATTTTGGCTGCGCAGATATTGAGGAAAAAATATTCAATGATTTAAAGCTTATTGAATCGGAATTCAAAAACGGAAAGTCTGTTATATTTACAGACCCCAGAAATCTGCTTAAAGATGATGAGGCGAAGCAGTATAAGATTGCCGACAACATTATTCCCGTATATAGCAAAGCGGGTCAGGGCGGAAAGAATATAGATATATTTAATCCGAATCTGAGATATAGCGAGCATTACTCTAAGCTCGTTGGAGATTTAGCGCTGTATGAAAAACAGGTCGGTACCTCAAAGGGAATTCTGACAGACAATCAGACTGCAGAAACTGCAACGGCTACGGCGGTTAAAAGAGCTAATGCCGATACTATTGCCTTGCTCAATAAGATACACAGCTCTATTGATGCAGGAAACCTTATGACCCTAAAGGCAGATTCAATATTTCTCAATGTTTCTTCTGACCTTTGGAGTTACAGGTCAGATTGGTATGACCCGTTTGAAGACCCTGCAGAGCAGTGGAAAAGGCTTGTTGAGGCTAAGGGAGCGGGCGCTATTGAGGCGTCTGACCTTACTAAGTGGCTTTATCCTAATCTATCAGAGGAGGATATCGAGAAGAAGCTCGCAGACATCAAGGTGCAGAATACGGCAGATACCGACAGCGCTATTGAGCGTATGTTAGGCGGTGCATAATAAATGAGCAAAGCGACTGAAAACCTTCAGAAGCAAGCCGATTTATTGTTTGAGAATATTGCAGGCTGGGAAACGAGGACACTTGAATATATCGGCGCTCGCATAAATAAAACAGGTAAGCTTTCGCCTGCAGATGTGAAGCAGCTTAACAATATCGCTGTGGTAAAGCAGGATATGGATGATATTACAAGGCAGCTTGCAAGAGTTACAGGATATAATGTTTCGCAAATCGAAAAGATGTACGGAGATGTTATAGACAGTCAGCATAAGGATAATAAATATCTTTATGATTATCGCAATAAGCCTTTTATTCCTTTTTCTGAGAGCCGAGAGCTTCAGGCACTTGTCAGAGCCTATGCCAAAAGCTCTGCCGAGACAATGATAAATATAAGTAAAACGAAGGCTCTCGGTTTTTTGGATGAGGCTGGAAATTTCCGCGATTTAAAATCGTCAATGTATGATGCCCTCGGAAAAGCCTGCGCAGAGGTTGCAACCGGCGCAACCGATTTTAATACCGCTATGCGACGAACTATTGAAGCTCTTGGCGGGAGCGGGATTAGAGTTGATTATGGCGGCGGAATTACAAGAAGCCTTGAATCCGCTGTCCGTTCCAATGTTCTTTGGGGAGCTAAGCAGGTAAGCGTTGAATACGACAACATGATAGGTGAGGAGCTGGGATGCGACGGTATCGAGATAGACTACCACTCGAATCCCCGTCCAAGCCACGAATTTATGCAGGGCAAGCAATATTCCCTCGATGGCAAAAAGACGATAAACGGTGTAACCTATGAAAGCGCCGAAGGAGCTCTTGCCAGACTTGATGACTATGGCTGTCTGCATTTTAAGACTCCAATTATATTAGGGATTTCAGAGCCGACTTACAGCGATGAGGAGCTTGCAGAGCTTAAACGCAAAGACAAGGAAAAGAAAACTGTTGACGGTGTAGAAAAGAGCGGCTATGAGTGGCAGCAAGCTATGCGCAGACTCGAGACCGAAGCGAGAAAAGAGAAGAATACTATTGTCGCACTTAAAGCTGCAGGCGATGAGGAAGGTGCAAGGCAGCACCGCCAGAGACTGAGCGCAATCAATAAAAAATATGATTCAATTTGCGAGCAGACGGGATTCAAGTCTCAGAAGCAGAGAGTTGTCGTTTATGCTGTCTCTAATGTTAGCAAAGGGTTGACAAGTTCAAAAAACAGTATTAGTATTGAAATGTATAGAAAAGGTGCAACTCATAGAAGAGTCACTTCTGATGGAAGGAAAATCATTGATAAGCCGACTTATCATAAGATTACTAATCCTATTATTAAACAAGGTGCGGATATAAGAATAGCAAAAGATGAATGGTTAGAGCATTTAAAATCAAAAAATGCATCTGCTGTAACAATCGGTGATGTTATATATTTTAGGGAAGATGCAACTGTATCGGATGTTTTGGAAGAAACACATCACTTTTTGCAAAATAAAAAAGGACTCAATAATCAATATAATGATAAGCAAAGGATAATCTTAAATGAGATAGATGCTAAAGAATATCTTTTGTCTATGACCGAAAAATATCATATACCCGACAATGAGGTGGAATTGACAAAGAGTCAACTTGAAAGTTATAAAGAACTAATGCGAGAAATGAAAGAAAGGAATGAGTGGTATGATTAAGATTATAAAACAATTAGATGCAGGAAAATATACAGTCTTATGTTTAAACGCTCCTGTTCCGAATACTAATTTCAGGAAACTTTCAATAGATGAAAAAGAATATGAGTCCGTAATTGTCTATGATTTGCCAGAAAGCATAGCTATTGAAGCAAAAGGGGATTTTGTTGGAAAAGAAATAATATTTTTATAAAACAAATTAAAGCAAGCAATCAGAGAACCGTCCCCTGATTGTATAACGAATTTATTGATGAAGCGATTGTAAAATTAAAAGATAGAGCCGCACAAGAAGGTAAACCATTGTTAGCATATTTGCATCAAGCAGAAATTGAGGGTACACAAAATTTTTGTAATAAATATGGACTTTCTTTTAGAATGGAGATTGATTAGATTGGAAGGAAATAAAAAATATTCTTTAAGAGATATCGATAATATATCATTTGAGGATTTACCCAATGACGCAGTTATTGTATTAGATGATAGAGCGCGTAGGTATGATAAAAAAAACGACAGGTTTGTAAGACCAGGAGACCCTGGATATGATGAACTTCCAGATATCCTAAGATAAAATACAAAGAATACCTATATTTTTAAAGTATAATGTGTTGTTAGAAATACTCATACACCCAGAGGTGATGCATCACGGAAAAACCTATTAAATGTGAATGCGGAAAGCTTATAGCTATTGTCCGGGATGGAAAGGTGTACATAAAATGCAAGGGATGCAAACACGAGGTTGAAATTCCGGTGCAAAATAAATAGAGCCAAGAGCCACAGAGCCAAGAGCCGTAACAATTCTTAAATGAGTTGTTGCGGCTTTTTTATATTTAGTCAGTAGATCAGACTTAAAACAGTCAGGCGAAGTGCAAAGAAACTCACTTAAAACAGACTTAAACGCAGAAAGGATGTAAACCACATGGCAATTACAGTAAAGTATCTTGAAGAATTAGGCATCGAAAAGGAAACAGCAGAGAAGATTTTTGCTGAGAGGTCTAAGGAAATCGAGAGCGAAAAATCTAAGCTTACAGAGCTTCAGAATAAGCTTTCGGAAAAGGAAACTTCCTATAACTCTCTCACCGAGGAACTCGAAAAGCTGAAGAATGACAATGCCACCGCAGAGGACTTTAAGACTAAATTTGAAACTCTGCAAAATGAAATCAAAGAAAAGGAAGAAAAGGCAGAAGCGGACCGCCTTGCAAAAGAGAAAGCAGACGGTATTGCAAATCGTTTTAACACTGTTTCGGGTGAGAAAGAGTGGAATCATGATGCAATAAAAGCTGATTACCTTAAGAAGTTCGGCGAAGCTCTTGAAAACAAGGATTTTGAAGGCAAGAGCGATGCAGATATCTTTCATGAGCTTACCAAAAACGACGCTACCGCCTTTAAGGGTGTAACAGCCTTTAGGCTTGAGGGCGGAGCAACAAGAAATATCGGTAGTGAAACCGATGATGCAAAGGCGAGGGCTGTAATGGGCCTACCGCCTTTGAAATAAAAAATAAAAAGGAGATTTAAAAAATATGGCAAATAACATTACACTTTTTAAGAAATACATTGACCTTCTTGATGAGGTCTACAAGCAGTCCTCTAAGACTGCAATTCTTGATGGCGACACCTCGCTTGTAAAAGCAGGCGCTAACACTAATGAGATTATCGTTCCTAAGATTTCTATGGATGGTCTCGCAGATTATTCGAGAAACAGCGGTTATGTCAAGGGTGATGTTGAGCTCACTATGGAAACCGTTAAATTTAACTATGACAGAGGCAGAAAATTCTCTGTTGATGCAATGGATAATGAGGAAACCGCAGGTCTTGCATTTGGTAAGCTTTCCTCTGAGTTTATTCGCACAAAGGTTGTTCCCGAGATGGATGCTTTCCGTTTCGCTGCTTATGCCGGAACTGCCGATATTGGTGTTGAAAACGGCACTCTTGCAGATGGAAATGCCGTTCTTGCTGCTCTTGTGGCTGCACAGAGCGCTATGGATGAGGCAGAGGTGCCTGAGGAAAACAGAGTCCTCTTTATTACCCCCACTCATTACAATGCTGTAAATGCAGTTGATACCACAAAATCCAAAGAGGTCCTTGCTTCCTTCGCAAAGATTGAAAAGGTTCCTCAGAGCCGTTTCTATACCGCTATCGACCTTAAGGATGGCACAACCGAAAACGAGCTTGCAGGCGGCTATGCAAAATCTGCCGACGGTGCTGACATTAACTTTATGATTATTCACAAGGCGGCTACCCTACAGTATCCCAAGCACACCGTAAACAAGGTTATTTCTCCCGAGGCTAACCAGACTGATGACGGTTGGATGTTCTTCTACCGTGCATATGGTCTTGCAGACGTTTACGAAAATAAGGTTGCGGGAATTTATCTGCACCACAAATAAGGAGCTGTACTAAATGAGAACTGTTGGACTTAAAGTAAAGAAGCCCGTTAAAACTTCGGCACCTAAGCAAGAGAAAGCACCTAAGCAGGATAAATAATCAGAGAGGCGGTCTATATATGCAATATTTAACCTTTAAGGAATACACCGAAATTGGCGGAATGTGTGAAGAGACCGCCTTTAACCGAAACATTGTCCGCGCAAGTGGTATTATCACCAACGCAACCTTCGGCAGAATTGAGAAAATGCTATCTGTGCCGGATGAGGTAAAAGCTCTGTGTAGGGATTTGATAGAGTATATACATAACAATCCTTCCACAGAAAAGAGTATATCGAGCAAAAGTCAATCTGCAGGCGGCGTTAGTGAAAGCGAAAGCTTTATCGTTAAAAGCAAGGATGAGCAGGCGCAGGATATTGAAAATATGGTTTTCGATTATCTAATGTCTGTTAAAGACAATGCAGGCACACCGCTTTTGTATCGGGGGTGTAGTTGTTGACAGATTTATGGAAATCAAAGGTAACAATATACAATGATATTCCGGCATCTGATGAAGCTCCTCGAGCATTTGTGCGGTCGGTGATAAAGCTATGCAATATACAGGGTGGTTTTGTCGATAAGGCGGATGGAACTGTGCGAAATGTTGTAAATGCAAAGACGGTTATAACAAAGGATGTAAAGCGCTACAAACCCCCGTCAGATTACTACAAGCTATCGGCAGAGCAGAGAAAAGAATTTTTCACCGCTCAAATAGGCGATTTTGTTGTTTTGTCTGAGGTGGATGATGTTGTTGAGAATGCTCAGCAGTTTGTCTCGCTTCAGCAAAAATATCAAAATAACGGCTTAAAAATCACTTCTGTCAGCCCTAATATCCACGGGATGTCTGTTGATAACATAACGATAACAAACGCATAGGGGAGCAATTTATGAGCAAATACACAGAAATATTTGAATTTATGCGTAAGTGTCCGCAGCTTGCGAACCTTTGGAGTATCGGCGCTACAGAAAATGCGGGAGTAAATGTTATGCTTCCGCAGGGAGCAAGCCCCGCCGTGCAGTATCAGGAGCAGTTTGACACTCTTGGTAATTACGAGTGCGAGATAATTCCATATCCTTCGGTTTACGAGGATTTTCAGATTAACTGCTTCCGCTTCTATGACAGCGGCGACAGCAGCGCACCGGGTGACAACATTAATGTTATGAGCTTAGATGAGGTTCGCGCAGTTTGCGAGTGGGTATCTGAGCAGAATGAAAACGGTAATTTGCCCCGAATTTCAGGCGAAAAGGTTGTTTCAATCGAGTGCAATCCCTTTGTTCCGCAAATCAGAGCTGTAAACAGTCAGGAAAATATGATTGCGTATTTTATCACTGTGCGAATTCGTTATGTAAACAAGGCTCAAAGGAAGTCGATAGTGTATGAATGTACGGATTGATTTAAACGAGCCACAGATTATTGCAAAGGTCACAAGTGACCGTTTTGGGTTGTTTGTTTCAAACGAGTGGAAAAGGCTATTAGACCCGTATACTCCGCGTGACAACGGCATTTTGATGCAAACGGCACAAAAACGGCCGTTTGAAATAGAGTACATTCAGCCGTATTCGCATTATATGTACGAGGGTGAATTGTATGTAGACCCGAATACGGGAAGCCCTTGGGCGAGCTTTGGTGTTGATAAAATACCCACTGGAAAACCGCTCAGTTATCAAAAGAAAAATCCGTACGCAACAGACCATTGGGATGTTAAGGCGGCGCAGGCGGGGCAGCTAAGTAAATTATATAGGACGCTAAATGCAGGATTGCAAAGCGGCAGATTTTAAAATTAAGGAGGAAATGAAATGGCAGTAAATACTGATTTTAATGTCGGTGCAGGCGTAAAAGCCGCCCGAAAACTTTTAAGAACTTATGTTAATGTCGGAACTACCGAAGAAAAGAAATGGTTTCTTGTAGGTAGCGGGGTAGAGGAAAGTTCGATTGAGCTTAATCCTAACACTGAAACCCTTACCGATATTCTCGGTGTAACCACTACCGATGTTACCAAATGGGAACCTAATCAGAGCTTTGAGCCTTTTACTGTTAAAGGCGGCTCTGAACTTGCCTTTAAGCTTCACGAAATTTGGATGAACAAAAAGCCTGAACTTCTTTCACAGTTTGAAGTGCTTGTTTGTTACAATTATGTTGGAAACGAGACTGATGGTTACGATGCAGAGTTGCAGACTAATTGCACAATCAATATAACCTCAATTGGTGGTTCTGCTTATGTTGATATGCCTATCGAGATTGCATATTCCAACAATAGCACAAGAGGAACAGTAACATTTAAGGACGGCGCACCTGAGTTCAAATCAAACACCGCCGCCTAAAAACAAAAATCAAAAAAGCCGCCTTGCCCTATATGGTAGGGCGGCAATATTAATTTAAAAGGAGTTAGAAAATTATGGCAATGAAATTAAACACAGGAAAGGTCGAATTTCCTATTGAATTTGACAATGGCGATAAGCAGAGTATTTATTTTAATCCTAACGACCCTAACTTATTTGTTAGACTTAAAAACTTTGAAAATAAATTAAAAGATAGGGCAAAGGAATTGGAAGATATTGAATTAGGCGCAGATGGTCAACCTAAAAATCCCCAAGATATCAAAATGTTAGAAAGCTTTGAAAAAGCACAAGGCGTTATATTCGAGGAAATTGACATTGCTTTTGGTGGAGAAATTTCGGCTGTTGTGTTTAAGCATTGCTCTCCTTTTGCTATTGTGAATGGAGAATATTTTATAATGCAATTCGTGGAAGCAATTAAACCTGAAATTGAAGGACATATAAAGAAAGCAAACTCAGATATTGAAAAGAAAATGCAGAAGCACATTGCTAAATACCAAAAATGATGTGGAATTTACCGATAGCCGTAGAAATAGACGGCACAGAATATACAATACGGAACAAGTGTGATTATCGTGTTGTACTTGATGTGATAGCTGCATTAAACGATGATGAACTTGAAATGGAAAATCGCGTGCAGTGTGCACTATTTATTTTCTATGAGGATTTAACTGGTTGCAAAGATATTGAAACCGCCATAAATGAAATGATGAAAATCATCAACAACGGCGAGGAGGAAACGGAGCAATCAAGCAAAGTTCGAATTATGGATTGGCAACACGATTTTAAAAATTTAGCGCCACCCATAAGCCGCACACTCGGCTATGATATACGCACGCCTGATAAGTACACGCATTGGTGGACTTTCCTTGGTGGATATATGGAAATCGGCGAGTGTGTTTTTGCTAATATTGTGTCTATCCGCAGCAAAAGACAAAAAGGCAAGCGACTTGAAAAATGGGAATTGGAATTTTACAAGGAAAATCACAAAATGATTGATTTACCTCAAAAACTTACCTCAGAGGAGCAAGAATTATTAAACTCCGAATGGTAAAGAAAGGAGTGTGATTGAATGGCAATAGCTAATAGCGATGGAAGTATTGTTCTTTCTACAAAAGTAGATACAAGCGGAATATCTTCTTTTTCAGGAGCATTAAAAAAATTAGCCACAGCGCTCGGTATTACTTTTAGTGTAAAGGCTATACTTAATTTTAGCAATGCTGCGGGAAAAATGGCGACACAAACTGAAGCAAGTGTTCAGAGACTAATTGACATATATGGTTCTGCAAGTCAAACAGTTGGTGATTTTATAGATGCTAATGCAAATGCCTTGGGAATGTCAAAGGCTTCCGCAGCTTCTTTTGCCTCGGTTTATGGAAACCTTTTCAGTGTATGGGCGGACCAAGCGACAAATGCAAATCTTACAAATAGTTATTTGAATATGACTGCTGTTATTGCGAGTAAGACGGGGCGGACAATGTCTGATGTGCAAGAGCGTATTCGTTCAGGTTTGCTTGGCAATACCGAAGCTGTTGAAGATTTGGGCGTATTTGTGAATGTTAAAACTATTGAAATGACCGATGCTTTTCAGCGAATGGCGAATGGTAAATCGTGGGAGCAGTTAGATGCTTATACGCAACAACAAATTCGTTCAATGGCCATTCTTGAACAGGCAACTGCTAAATATGGCAATGAAGTCGCAGATACTTCTGCCTTAACAAGAGCAAGATTTACAGCAGCTTATGAAGATTTTCAAAATACTTGGGGTCAAGTCGTAAATACGGTTCTTATGCCAATTATGGAATGGGCAACAAAGGCACTTACATATTTAAACGGGGTTTTGCATGGATTATTTGGAATCGCAGAAGAAACCGTTAATCAATCAAACAATATAAATTCATCAACTAAAAATCAAAACGCTCTCACTGAAGCGGTTGAGGAAACAGCAGAAGCGCAAAAAAAAGCAACAGCAGGATTTGATACTTTAAATATATTGAGCTCGCAAGCAGCAGATAATGTAGAAGCACCATCAGGAACAGATACAAATGCCGAGGTTCCAACAGGAACAACAACGCTTGGGTTTGAAATGGATACCTCGTCATTCCAAGATGGAATAGACAAAGGCAGAGAGCTGAAAGAGGTTTTTCAGCCACTAATTGATATATTTAGTAACTTAAAAACGGCAGTGTGGGCTGTTGTCGCGGCATTTGCGGCGTTTTTGTTGGTTAAATGGTTGCTGAATTGGCTCGGAAGCATCGGAAAAAAAGGCACTGATGCTACAAATATTTTTCAAGGATTTTTTGATAAATTGGGCGGCGCAACACAAGCAATAGCAATTCTTGGAGGATTAGCTCTTGTTATTGGAAGTTTGTCAGGTTTAATTACTGCATTTTCTGAAAGCGGAATGAGCCTTGAAGAAGTGGGAGGGCTTTTAGGTATAACATTAGGAATTGTTGTTATAGCTTTTACAGCGTTAGCTGCTGTATTGCAACGAATGAATCCGAATTGGCAAACGGTTGCATTAGCTGCAATAATATTTGGTGGTCTTGCGTTGGTTCTTCACGAAGTATCAAACTTAATAACTGTTTTTTCTGAAAGCGGATTAAGTCTTGGCGAATTATTAGGCAGTATGGCAATAGTGTTAGGTGTTGTGCTGGGGCTTATGTTTGGACTTGTAGGTGCGGCAATTCTTTTAGGAACAAATCCAATGGCTTTACTTGCGGTTGTGGCGGTAGCCGGAGCACTTGCACTTGTACTGGGTGTTCTTGCCTTAGCATTACCTCCGATTCTGGATGCTTTCGGGGAATTTATAGTAACAACAACGCCTTCTCTTGTGCTGGCTATGACAGTGATTGGAAATGCAATAGAAAAAATTATATATGCTCTTGGCACGTCATTGCCACCAATTTTACGAGAAATAGGAAATCTTTTTACAAAAATTTTCGATGGAATATCAAAACTTATTGACAAAGTCGGAGATAATTTAACGAAAATATTAGTTGATGGTATTGGTGGACTTATCGAAAAAGTTTTAAAATCTATTATTGATTTTGTTAATGATGCAGGACCCGCGATAAATAATTTTGTTGATAATATTATTGAAGCCGTTACAAAACTTATAAACTTTATTGTTTCGGGTATAGAATATATGGTCAATAGGCTGGTTATTGACGGCGTAAACGGAATTATAAAAGGTATAAACAAACTTGGAAAATATGTTGGATTTACTATTCCGACTGTTCCAGAGTTTACTATTCCAAGATTTATACCTAAGCTTGCACAAGGTGCAGTTATTCCTCCAAACCGTGAATTTATGGCAGTATTAGGCGACCAAAAACAAGGCGTAAACATTGAAGCACCGTTGCAGACTATTGTTGATGCGTTTAATATCGCACTTGCACAGAATGGCGGTGCAGGAAGTGGTAAAACAGAGGTTGTGCTTGAAATCGACGGTAGAGAATTTGGCAGGGCCGTTGTCGAACAGGGCAACAGAGAAAATCGCAGAATTGGTACAAGGTTGGTGATTGCGTAATGGAATATGTAAAAATTGGTGGCGAGGTATGGGATGTACTTGTTACGGAAATAAGCGAAAGTTTTTCAATCTTGTATTCGGAGAACACGGGTAGAACGATGTCGCAGGGGGCGAGAATGACCCTTGACCCTCTTGGAACGTTTTATGGTCACAAAATTACTTTTCAGAGAAAGCAAGGATGTGAAGCAGAATATGACGAATTATTTGATTTTGTAAGCAAGCCAAGGTATGATGGAATACCTGTTGAAATCGTCCACAATCAAACCATCCTAAAATATGACGCTTATATTTCAAATGGCGAAAGGGTGTTGAAACGAATTGACGCCAAAGCAGGAAAGGTATATTGGGATAAATTCTCACTCAATATTGTGCCTATGGAGGCACAGGAGGTACCTGAATGATGAATAGAGGCGTAGCAATACGATATGGAGATGTAGCCCCCGGAGCAAAAGAGAATTTTGCACCAACGGCAAGTGAAAGCGAATTTAACACCCTTGCACAGTTGCAAAAAAACAATTTGAATTTCCCGAACTACGCCAACCCTTGTGAATTGTATTCGGTAGTATTGGACGGAACGGCTACGGCTTTTCCGTCTGTACCTGAACAAGCAAATTTGGGATTGTGGAGTAAACAAATCAGCAACGATGACGGAACATTCAAAGAGCCGATTGTTTTAACCTTAACGAGTGAGGGACAGTATTCAAGTCAGGGATTTACATTTACCTTTGACACATACAATCAAATTTACCCTACACAAATGAACATTCATTGGTGGAGAGATGCAGAGGAAATTTCAACGGATTTAGGCGAAATGGATTTTACACCAGATAATGCGTTCTATTTTTGCCGTAATAAGGTGGAAAACTATAACAGGGTAGTAATTACATTCTATGCCGTGAATATGCCTAAAAACCGCCTTAAATTGCGTGTAATAGATTATGGCTACGGTACATTCTTTTATGGCGATGAATTGCGAAATGTCAAGCTAATACAGGAAATTGACCCCATATCGACACAGATAAGCATAAACACGGCAGATTTTACACTTGATAGTAAAACCGATATGGAGTATTCCTTTCAGGCAAAACAACCTTTGTCGGTATATTTCAACGGACAATTAAAGGCTACTACCTTTGTAAAAAAATCAACACGAAAAGCAAAAAGGTTGTGGAGCATACAGAGCGAAGATTATATTGGATTGCTTGACAGTATTCCGTATTATGGTGGTATTTATACAAATGAAAATGCAGTTAAGTTATTGACTGATATTTTCACAGTTGCAAAAGTGCCTTATAGTATTGATGGTTTTGCAGATGCAACAGTTACAGGATATATTCCATATACGACCTGCCGTAATGCTCTTATGCAGGTGGCTTTTGCTATTCAAGCGGTAGTTGATACAAGCAATAGCGAGGTTGTCAAAGTATTTGCTCTTGAAGATAGTGTCAAGCAGACAGTACCACTCAACCGAATTATGCAAGGACAGAATTTCACAGATGATGAAACAGTTACAGGCGTTGAGGTTGCAGTTCATACATACAAGTCGATAACGGAAACAGTAAATGTTTATGAAGCAAGCGAAAGTGGAACGGGGGAAAATATTTTTGTTAAGTTCTCCGAGCCTTTACACGATTTGACAATTGCAAATGGCAGTTTTGCAGTTGATGAAAAGGGTAACGAATTAAATCACACAAATTATGCCGTTATCAATGCAAATGCAGAGTGCATCTTGCAAGGTCAAAAGTATGAGCATACAACACAAACACGCAGAGAAAATAACCCTGTTGTATTGGCAAGTGACCCTGAAAAAATTATATCTGTTGAAAATGCAACGCTAGTTTCTGATAATAACATCGATGAAGTTTTGGAGAAATGTTATAGCTGGCTTATAAAAACCAACACAACGAATTTGAAAATCGTTGAGGGTAAACACGTTCAGCATAGAGAGCCTATAAAATATGGCGAAAAGAAATATGGTACATTTAAGTATGGCGAAAAACACCCGAATGTTGTTATTTATGATGAGTGTGTAAATGTTGGCGATAAAATAAATGCTAAAACAGAGTATCTAGGTGTCTTAGAAGAAAAAAGATTGATAAAACAATCGTTCAATCTTAACGGAAATATTATTATAAAAGAGGTGGAGTTAAAGTGATTTTTGATAGAACTCAAAATGATGTAGACACCGCTATTAGTTTGAGGGACAAAAAAGTTAAGGCGTTTGAGAATTTGACTGACGAAGAAATTAACATACTTGAACGAGGAACAATTACGATTAACACGCTCAACCGTATCGAAAATAAACAAAAAGAAATAGGCGAGTTGTTTTCGCGATTGTCGATAAATGTAAATATTAAAAACAAGACTTGGCAAACTTCACAAATTTTTGATGAGGCTGAGTTTCAAAGAATTTTAGATAATTTGAATGTATTAACAAGTTCTTTTTGTGTTTATTCAAATACACCAAAAACACCTAAAATTTCTTATCATTACAAAGATATAAACGCGATTGAAAAAATTTTGGTAGATTTAGAAGAATTATATAATAAGACGTTGAAGTCTTTTAAATATTGTGGAATAGTTTATTGTGGAAAGGAATTGAATTATGGATTTCAAGGATAGAGTGGCTAATAAACCAAATAGAATAAAATTGACTTACGAGGACACAGGTGCGGTTGAATATGTTTTGGCAGAGTTGGCTGATGAGCCTATTGAAGAAGGCACACCGCTTAATAAGAATACCTTTGATAAAATGATGGCAGAAGCATCGTTGGGTTTTGTAGAGGATAATACATATGTAGGTTGTTTTTATCGTATGGTAGGTGGAGAAAAAGAGTGGTTAAATCCTCCTATGGAAGTAGGGAGGGAATATAGAACAATAAAACGATATAATAGTTTCCCTGTATATACAAAAAGAATAGATTATGGATATTTAAGAAATGAGCCTGCCAATATGAATGGTGTAACGGCAGATAAAGTAATTTCTTTTTATGGAATATCTCACATAGACAAAACATATGCCGATAATTTTCCCATATTTTCTAAACAAGGAGTTTTACAGGCTATTGCATTCTTAGAAAAGGATAAAATTGTTGTTAATGTGCTGTCAAATCATAGTGCTGTTTTTGGATACTATGCCCAATTTGATATAGAATATGTAAAATAAGCCCGTATAAAAACATTAATTTTTATTTGAGGAGGATGCATGATGCTTGAGTGGATTGACAAGGTAGACGGTCAAGACGATGTTTTGGCGGAAGACATAAACGCCATTGCGCATAGCGTAATTGATTTGCACGAAGGCAAAGAGAACAATGCGGGTCAAAAGACTGACGATGGCGGGGAAATTTTCAACGATTATCGAGAGTGGGCTGTAGGCTCGGTTGATGATGTTGGAGAGGTTTATATTGGTAATACTGCATCGGGAGAATATTCTCACGCTGAGGGGAGCGGAGTGCAGGCTACAAGAACAGCCGCTCATGCTGAGGGAAAGCTAACAGTGGCATCGGGTTCTTCAAGTCACGCGGAAGGCTTGCGTGCAAAAGCCACTGGAGTTCAAGCTCACGCTGAGGGCAGAGAGACGATAGCTTCCGGTGGATATGGTTCTCATGCAGAGGGGTATAGAACTACAGCATCAGGACTTCATTCACATTCTGAGGGGGTTAGCACTACCGCAGAGGGCGAGGCATCTCATGGCGAAGGAAGAAAATCGACTGCATCAGGGAAGTGTTCTCATGCAGAAGGTGAACTAACAACAGCGTCTGGAGTCAGGTCTCATGCAGGAGGATACTACTCAAAAGCTGAAGGCACTAACTCTTATGCAGCAGGAGGATATAAAGCATATGCAATAGGTGAAAACTCGTTTGCGGAAGGCAATCTCACTAAGGCTCACGAATTAAATTCACATGCTGCTGGTGACCATACAGAAGCGAAAAGAGCAAATCAATTTGTTGTTGGTGAGTATAACGCATATAATTCCAATGCTCTTCTTATTGTTGGTAATGGAGAAAGTGGCGAAAGAAGCAATGCTTTTGAAGTATTAAAAGACGGCTCCGCTGTTGTTATGGCGCAAGGCAAATCAGATAATTCTGTTGTTGTTATGTCTACCCTTAACACTAAAATTAATAAATCAACACTAAGACTTATAAACAAAATAGCCTTACCTGAGGAAGCGTCTTGTATTTCGCTTAACCTTGATAGCGAGGGCAATCCGTTTTTGCTGAAAAATCTTCTTTTGAGCTTTAACATTATTCCCGATTTTGATACCGCATCCACGAAAGGCTTGAGCCTCAGAGTAGCTACCGACAATAAAAAGCGATATTTGTGTCATCAAACATTAAGCTTTGGGGCGACATATATTGGTGCTACGGGCATTATAAAGGCGGATTTTATAGGCGGGGTTACAGTAAGCGAAGCTTATAAGGGACTCTACAAAGCGGATTCAAATTTAGTGGGTAATTCAAGTAGGGTTTCAGAGCATTTTATATGTAATAATGTAAATGCTCCAATAACAGACTTAACAATATATTTTTACGATGCGGATGCCAAAAAGTATGTAACACTTAAGGCAGGGTCAACGATAGAGCTTTGGGGGTGTGACTGTGAGAATTTGTCATAACGGAGAAATGATTGAGGTTGAAGAGATTATTGAGGAAACCGATTCTATCGAACAGGGCGCAGAGGTAGACAAGGTAACGGCGCTGATTGAGGGACTTTCGAGCGCGACAACACTTGCGCAGATTAGAAAGGTTGCTAAGGATATCCTTGAAAATACAAGTGAAGGCGGGGTGTCTGAAGGATGATAGAGGCACTTATAGCGGCAGGTGCTGCAGTCGTTGTCGGTGTGCTTTCTCTTGTGGGTGTTGTTATTACTAATAACCGTTCCAATAACAAAATGCAAAGCAGTATGAAAACTGCGCAGGCAGTAACGGAGGAACGCATCAGCGAACTCACCCGCGAGGTCAGAATGCACAATGACTTTGCTCAGCGTATTCCCGTGCTTGAGGAAAAGGTTAAAACACTGAATCATCGCATTTCTGATTTGGAAGAAATTCATAAACCAAACTGAGGAGGAAATAAAATGAGCTACATAACTAATTTACCCGTAAACGGAAAGTTTAATGTTACGGCCGCGTTCGGCCAGACGGGCTCTATGTGGTCAAACGGCCACAAAGGTATCGATATCACCGGGGACAAGTCCCTTTACTCTATCTGTGACGGTGAGGTTACATATCAGGGATACGATAATAGCTGGGGCTATTATGTATCAGTAAAGCCCAATGGCTTTGACAGGATTCGCTTTATTCAGTGTCATATGGTTAAAGGCTCTATAAAGGTAAAGAAAGGCGACAAGGTTTCAAGAACAACCATTCTCGGAACTATGGGTACCACCGGCAATAGTTCAGGTGTGCACGTGCACGTTGAGTGTCGCATAGACAACACACCGGTTGACCCTACGCCCTATCTTAAGATTGCTAACAAAAAGGCAAGCGGACTTATTGACACGGACTACAAGACAACTGCCGGAGAATCCAACAAGATTTTGCAGCAGATGCTCGACAAGTTTGATGGCAAGTCGTCTGCTCCCGCCGCCGATTACAAAGCTCTCTACGAGCAAAAAACGGCAGAAATTTCAAAGATTGAAGCTGAGGCGGACAAGCTGAGTGCTCAGGTAAAGGAACTTACCGCGCAGGTTTCAGCTCTAAATAAAAAAATAAGCACCGCAAAAGCGGCGCTCAGCTGATGGGAGGGAAAGGAAATGAAAGCATTTTTGTCAAGATTTAAGTCGTGGGCGCTCTGGCTCTCGATGGGAGCGCTTGTTGTGTTCTGTGTCAAAGAGTTTGCAGGGGTAGACATAAGCGAGACGGTTGACGGTCTTCTGAACGTGCTGCTTCCTGTACTTGCAGCTTTCGGAATTGTAAATAACCCGACAGACAAAAAGAATTTCTAAAAAAAGAAGGCAAGTGAATTACTTGCCTTCTTTTTGTTATGTGTTCTTTTTTCTTGATTTGCAGACACAAGAATTGTTGTCTCCGTGGTTGGTATCATACCATAATATATTAAATACAGTATCTACAATATAACCATAAATTCTGTGGGTGCCCGTTAACGATAAAGAAATAATGGAATCGTGCTCAATGTATTTTTGAGCGAGTCGTTTTTGAGCTATTGGGTTTAAGGTCTTGATATCAATCGAATGATTATGTTTGCTTGCGATTACTAAGATGTCGTTCCAAGTTTGCGTTTCTAAACTCTTTAAATGAGGTATAATTTCGCTCCATATTAAGTCACCAGCATTGCACTTATTGAGTGGCCACATTTCAAGGTCGCAGGAATTAAAGTTCCATGATGGATGTTTTTTATAGTACCTGTTTGGGTCTTCGGTTTGACCTATGTAGCGATTTTTTGGATTTTCAACCTGGACGACACGCTTCTTTTTAGAGGCCCCCATAATATTTAGCCATACTTTCTTTGGTGATGATATTATCACAGCCAACACCGGCGGGAATACCGATACGTGCTTCGTTCCATGGTGCTTCTAAATGTGTCAGTTGACTGAGCCATTGTGCATTATGGTGTGCATAGTGTTCGAGTACGGCATCGATTGTTTCGATTTGCGTGTCCGTTAACTTTTTAGAGTCTCCCATTTCGTCGCTAGCAGAAACAGAATATTGTCCTTGGGTATAGAAAAAAAGTCTTTTGCATACAGGTCCGTTCGCCCAAGCATGAAAATCGTCATCAAAGAGAGGCGCGTCATCCCATACAAGAGACCACGCTTGTGAATAGTAGCATAATTTTTGCAGCTTCATAGTTGACATCGTCCCACGGGTTTCGAGAATGTATTTAGCTACATCAAATACGCTTGCCATAACCACATCACTCCTTTCTATTATTAATATATCATCATTATATGAAAAAATCCAGTGTTTTTTTAAAAAAGTTGAAAACATTGGAATTTTTGTATAAAGGTGTAAAAAAGAAGAAACTCCCTTGCTTATACAGGGGAGTTTTTAGGTAACTTTTGTCTTGCTCTTGAGTAACCTTTCCATCTTAGCCTTTGGCCGCATCGGTCACAATAAGCTACGTACTCGCGCTCGAGTGAAATATCGCATCGAGGGCAAACAGGGTATGCTCCGTCTCGGCCAAGTATGACATAGTGGGTGACTGTCATAGGAGTTCGATAGGAGACCGCTTCCTCGAAATCAATTACAGCAAGTCTATTATGCAACATGATTGTCAGAATCCTCAATGGATTTGCGTAATTCATTTAGGTATTCGCTAGGATCCTCGCAATAATAAATTAGGTATAGTGCAAGAGTCAGAGCACTGCATCCAGATTTACCGTGGTCTAAATTAATAAATGAACGGTCATCCATTATAAGCTGGTGGGCCATTTCAGCTTGTGTTAATTTTTGTTCTGCTCTTGTTGAAATAAGATGCTTGTAAAAGTGCTCTTTAAGAATTTTTTCGTAGGATTTTCTCATGATGTCTTTTCTCGCTTTCGTTGAATTTGTAAAAATTCTAACGAATTAAGAAATCAAAACAGATGATGCACAATACAGGAATTTTTCAAAATTCCACTTTTTTCGACAAACTTATAAATAAATTTGTTAACAGCAAAAGAATGTGGTACTATTAAATAAAAGAATATTTTTATAAAATAATATCTAAATGGAGTTTGGCGGTCCTGATGGCGAATTAGCGGCTTCGTTAAGATATTTAAGTCAGCGCTATGCCGCACCGTATGATGAGGTTAAGGCTATCCTTACTGACATCGGTATTGAAGAATAAAATTGTTTATGATATAATAGTAACACAAGGAGGGGTTACTATGAGTTATTACAATTATAACAGAAACATAAGAAACCGATTAAAAGCATTCTGTCGCAACAACTTGACAGTAGAACAAGCACAAAGTTTATTCATATTATTTGTGGATAACGAAGAGTTATTTTCCCGTTTGTGCCAAGCATACAATGAATATAAAGTAAGTTGTGGCAGGGAGTATTTATGTGTGATAACCAATTTAGATGCTTTGTTTAAAAACCCAGAAGCAGAAGAAAAGTTCATTAAGGAAATCAAAAACTACATAATGGACGTAATTGGTATCAAGAGAGAGGATGTTGAAAATGGCACAGATACAGATAATAGAGCCGAATAAAACAACCCTCAAAACTGACGACAACAAACCGCATAGGGTCTGCGCGTACTGCCGTGTATCAACAGACGATACCGACCAAAAGAACTCTCTTGTGGCTCAAAAGCAATTTTTCGCAAGGTATTTTAATCTTCATTCTAATTGGACTAATATGGGCATATTTGCAGACGAGGGACTGTCGGGAACC
>JAZOOR010000011.1:0-9375 GCA_045655125.1 Oscillospiraceae bacterium | reverse complement strand
CGATAAAATTATACCGATATTTCAGAGTGAAAACCAGTTTCATAAATGTAACATTCTCAAAACCTTTATTCTGCCTCGGGTAAGAGGCAGATATGTTGCGGTTTGCGAGGGAGACGATTATTGGACAGACACTCAAAAACTCAAAACGCAGGTAGATTATATGGAAAATGATGCTACCTGCTGTCTTTGTTTTCACGCAGTGCAGCAGCTTATGCCTGACGGAAAGGCGATGAACATAAGACCTCTTAAAAGTGACGGCGAGGTCACAAGTGAGCTTATTATTAAGCGCGGCGGCCTTTTCTGCCCGACGGCGTCGCTGATGTTTCGCCGCGAGGTAATGGAGTGCTGGCCTGAGTTTCGCGAGATTGCCGATGTGTATGACTATCCCGCTCAGATTCTTGCGGCAACTATGGGGCGCGTTTATTATATAGACCGTATTATGTCGGTTTACCGTTTTGCCTTTGCGGGCTCGTGGACAGCACAGAGGCAGGAGTGCGTTGATTATGCCCATATTGAAAACGAGGCGCGCTGGATGGAGCTTTTTGATAGCTACACCGAGGGAAGATATGAAAATGCCATAAATTATCATATGGCGCACCTGTTATTTACCGAATACCGCAAAACCTTTGAAAAATCGGTGAAAAAACGGGCAAAAATATATATAAAACGGTTGCCACTAAAGGACAGGCTGATGTTTACAGCTTTGTTTGCGGTGTTTTCTCTGCTTGGAAAGAGGGGAAACCGCCTGTGGCAGATAATTAAGAGAATAGCATTAAAGTAAGTAAAAAGGTCGTGACTGTATGCAGGACAAAATTTTAGTTACCCGCTCAACTATGCCTCCCTTTGAGGAGTATGTCAGCGAAATTCGAGAGCTGTGGGATACCCGTTGGCTTACCAACTCAGGTGCAAAGCACAGGGAACTCGAAAAGAGGCTTTGCGAGTATCTCGGTGTTAGCAATACGGCGCTATGTGTTAACGGACATATGGCTCTTGAATGTATTTTAGAGGTTTTTAACCTTAAGGGTGAGGTTATCACCACGCCGTTTACCTTTGTTTCAACCACAAATGCTATTGTAAGAAAAGGACTTACCCCCGTTTTCTGTGATATAAACGAGCGGGATTTTACCATTGATGTTTCCAAAATAGAGGAGCTTATCACCGATAAAACCTGTGCCATTATGCCTGTTCACGTTTACGGAAACCTGTGCGACGACGAGGCTATTTGCAAAATAGCTGATAAGTACGGACTTAAGGTTATTTACGATGCGGCTCACGCATTCGGCGTACGTAAAAACGGCGTCGGAGCCGCCGCGCTCGGCGATGCCTCGATGTTCAGCTTCCACGCAACCAAGGTTTTCCATAGTGTTGAGGGCGGAGCTGCGGTTTTCCGTGACGACAAAAACTATGAAAAAATAAATTACTGCAAAAACTTTGGAATGACAGGTCCCGAAACCCTTTCGTTTGCGGGCGGCAACTCCAAAATGAATGAATTTTGCGCCGCTATGGGCCTTTGCAATTTAAGACACATAGATGATGCGATAAAATCGAGAAAAGAGTGCGTGCTTCGTTATCGTGAGCAGCTTGAGGGCATAAAGGGAATACAGCTCTCAGTAGTGCAAGAGGGCGTTGAGAGCAACTACGCATATTTCCCTGTTGTGTTCCATCCCGAAGAATTTGGAAAAACGAGAGACGATGTTATAGAGGCGCTCGCACAAAACAACATCGGCGCAAGAAGATATTTCTACCCCTTAACAAGCTCGGTAGAGAGCTTTTGCGGCAAATTTGACCCGAGCAAAACTCCGGTTGCAGACAAGATTTCAAAAAGAGTTATTTGCCTGCCGCTTTACGAGGGGCTCGGAACCCAGAACGTTGACAGAATTTGTAATATAATTAAATCATTAGAGAGGTAATCAAAATGAATATTGCACTTATTATTGCAGGCGGTGTAGGAGCAAGAATGCACCAGAATATCCCAAAGCAGTTTCTAACTGTTGAGGAGCGCCCCGTTATCGTTTACACCTTAGAGGCATTTCAGAAGCATTCTGATATTGATGCCATCGCGGTTGTTTGCGTTGAGGGCTGGGAGAATATGCTCTGGGCATATGCAAATCAGTTTAACATCACAAAGTTAAAGCACGTTGTTCCCGGTGGCAAGAACGGACAGGATTCTATCCGTAACGGTGTTTACGAGCTTGAGAAGCACTATTCTTCTGAGGATGTTGTGCTTATTCACGATGCTATTCGCCCAATGGTTTCTCAGGAAATTATTTCGGACTGCATTATCAAAACAAGAAAGCACGGCTGTGCAATTTCTGTTATCCCCTGCGCTGAGGCAATGGTTATCACCGAGGATGAAGAGTCCTCAGTGGCTTGCTACCCCCGTGACCAACTTAAACGCACTCAGACACCTCAAGGCTTTAAAATCGGAAAGATTTGCGACCTTCATAGAAGAGCCTTAGAGGCGGGTATTACCAACTCTGTAGCCTCGGTAACCCTTATGATTGAGATGGGTGAAAAGGTTTATTTCTCGGCAGGATCGGAAAAGAACATAAAACTTACCACTATTGAGGATATTGATATTTTCAAGGCGCTGCTTCACGTCAAGCGCTCTGATTGGATTAAAAAGTGAGGATGAAAAGGTGAATTTATATCAAAGCGGAACCTACTTAGGCGATATACAAACAGCAATAGATTCCACAAAAGATATAGAAAAGCTTAAAGGCAGCTCGGTTCTTATAACGGGCGCTTCGGGTCTCATCGGCTCTTTTGTTGTGGATGTGCTTTTAGAATACAACCGCAAATATGCGGCAGGCATAACTGTTTATGCGGCAGGCAGAAATACATCCCGTCTTACCGAGCGCTTTTCTGCTGTCAAAACAGACAAGCTCTGCTTTGTAGAGCACGATGTAAACAATAAGCCGAGCTTTGATTTTAAGGTCGATTACATCATTCACGCGGCGAGCCCCGCCTATCCGGCAGCATTTGTAAGTGACCCCGTGGGAACGGTGCTGAGCAATGTGCTGGGCGCGCAGTACCTTTTAGAATACGCTAAGGATCATGGTACAAAGAGATTCTTGTTTGTATCCTCGGGCGAGGTTTACGGACAGGCAGACCCCTCTCTCACTGCTTTCCCCGAGCATTACAGCGGATATGTTGATCCAACGCAGGCGCGATCCTGCTATCCCGCATCCAAAAGAGCGGCTGAAACGCTTTGCGTGTCATATACGCAGCAGTACGGGCTCGATACCGTCATAGTGCGCCCCTGCCACACCTATGGGCCTAATGTTACGGCGAGTGATAACCGAGCAAGCGTTCAGTTTGTAAACAATGCTATAGCGGGCGAGGATATCGTTATGAAAAGCCGTGGCACGCAGCTTCGCTCGTATTGTTATATAGCCGACTGCGCTTCGGCACTGCTTACGGTGCTAACCTGCGGCGAGAGTGCTCAGGCTTATAACATTGCCAATCCTGATGCAAGGGTTACCATTGCAGGCCTTGCAGAGACCATTGCTAAGGTGGCGGGAACACGGGTGGTATTTTCTGAGCCCGATAACGAGGCAAAGGGGCAGCAGACCCCTATAACTTATGCGGTTCTCGATTCAGATAAGCTGTGTTCTCTTGGGTGGAGAGGTAAATATTCCGTTGAAAAAGGCATTACAAACACTATTTATGTTCTTCAAGGTAAATAAGTAAGGGTGGATATTTAAATGAGTATGCAAACCAGGGAAGATTTTAAATATGCAGAGCTGTTTAGCTCAGAAACAGGCGAATTTTACGGCGGTCTTAAGCGCGACGACGCTCAGATGGGCCCCGAAACCGCCAAGAGATTTGAGCAAAATAATGATGACTGTGCAGTAACTATTTGCTGCATTACATATAATCACGAGGATTATATTGCTGCAGCTCTGGATAGTTTTCTCATGCAGAAAACCAATTTTAAGTACAAAATATTTGTGGGTGAGGACAAGGGCCCTGACAGAACTGCGGATATTGTGCGCGAGTACGCAGAAAAATACCCTGATATAATCGTTCCCTTTATCCGAGAGGAGAATATGGGCGCGCAGGCAAACCTTATTGACCTGTGTAATCACGCAAACAGCCCTTATATCGCTTTCTGCGAGGGTGATGACTATTGGGTAGACGAATATAAGCTCCAAAAACAGTATGACCTTATGCAAGAGAATCCTGATTGGAGAATATGCTATTCGCGTGCCGAGATAGAGGCTCCTGATGATTGGTTCTTGCGCAGCTGGTTTAAGGCTGACAAAGAGGGAAAGCTCATTTTCCCCGATTGCGAGCCATTATATAAGCTCAAAATGACCCCTTTAACTTCTTGGGACTGTGTTTGGGTTTTCCCCGCACATACCGCAACAGTTTTTTACCGTTGGGACTATGACATAAAGATTCCTGATTGGTATTATACTGGCATTATCGGCGACCATCCTATATTCTTAATGCAGCTCGGTGAAGGCAAGGCGGGATTTCTCCCTGATGTCACTGCAGTATACCGCCGCAGTAATGTTGGCGTTTATATGAGTCAAAATATGGATGAGCACTTTATGAAAACCCGAATTGACCACGTAAGATGGATGTCGGGTATATTAGAATGGTATAAGGAAAATATAAAAAAATACCCCAGAACACCTTTTGAAAACAGACTTAAGCTCGAGTCTTACAACTATCTTAAGACTGCGCTTAAGCTCAATGATTATGATGCAGTTTTGAGATACTTTAAAGAGTATCCGCAGGCGGCAAAAATCGCTCTTAACGCTTATCTTATTTTCTATAATGATGCAAGGTCGCTGATAAATGCGCTGACTTGGCCTGCTTATAGCCGTATCATAAAAATGAAAAAATACAGGGTTCCTTTAAGATTATACGGAAAGATTGTTGTACCTCACGATAAGATAACCTGGCATATGAAGAGAATGATAAAAAACTTGTATTGGGATTGTAGAAAATTTGCTTCAGCAATTGCTTACTGGGCATATTCGCTGGTTCCAAAGAAAAAGAATCTGTGGGTAATAACCAGCTTTAGAGCAAAGGGATACCTCGATAATGCTAAATATTTCTATGAATATGTTATCGAAAACAACCCTGAAATCGATCTTCATTGGCTTACAAAGGATGCCGAGGTTTATAAAATGCTAAAGGCAGAGAATAAACCCGTCAGCATGATGAAGAGCTTTAAGGGTATAAGGCTTCTTTCCCGCGCAAACATTGTTATAACCGATCATAATAAAATGTCAGATTACAGTAATTTCTGCGGATTTAACCACAGGTCAAAGGTTGTTCAGCTCTGGCACGGTGTTGGATTTAAAGCAATGGGTGATGGTAAGAGGGTTAAAACCGTTAGTGAGCCCGGAGTTGTTTATAGTGATGATATTCTCATCAAGAAAAACGACAGCTTATTTACAAAAATTAAAAAAGCAATTAAGTATGTTTTTGTTGCTCCTAACAGAGAAATGTTTGAAAAGTATTTTATGCTTGTTTGTCCCGGACAGGAGCGAGTTGATATGATTGGAAAGGTATGGAATGTCCCTGCTCAAAGTATGTTTATGGCAGGACACCCCAGAGATATCCTTTCATATAAGCTTTCTCCCGACCCCAGAAATCCCAAAATAATGTATGCCCCAACCTTCAGATACGACCCCAAAAAAGAGATGGAGCTTGTCGACGGCTGCATTGATGCCTTCCCCAAAATTCAGGCACTTATGGAGAAAATCAATGGTACATTTACCATAAGACTTCATCCTCACACCTGGCGTGATTACAGCAAAAAGCTTACCCGTGCTCTTGAAATGTATGACAGAATTGTCATTGACGACGAAAAGGATATATATACAAGTCTGGGCACATACAATATCGTTATTTCAGACTACTCATCTATTTCGCTTGATTTTGCGCTTCTTGATAGGCCGACCATTTATTATTGTCCCGACATTGTATGGTTTAAAGAAAAACAGGCAGGCTTTAATCTTGACTTCGAGAACTCGATTCCGGGTCCCCTTGTCAAGAATTGGAACACTGTACTTAAAAAGGTTGAAGAGTATATAGAGAATCCCAGCAAGGACTCTAAAAAACGTAAAAATAAGTGTAAGTACTTCTTTGACAGTGACGTAAATAGTCCTGATAACTCAAAGCGCATTGTAGAGGAAATTAAAAATCGTATAGGCCTGTAAGGTGATGATTTATGAAGCAATTAAATATCTTGGTGTTCCCCTGCGGCTCCGAAATTGGCTTAGAGCTGCACCGCGCCCTCAAGGATATAAGATTTATAACCCTTTTCGGCGGCTCAAGTGTCGATGACCACGGAAAATGGGTATACAAAAACTATTTCGGCGATATTCCTTTTATTAGCGACCCGAGCTTTGTCGATGTGCTTAATCGGTACATTGATGAGAATAATATCGACTATATTTTCCCCGCTCTTGACAGCGTTATATTAGCGCTCAGCCAAAACCGCGATAAGCTGCACGCAAAGCTGCTGACCTGCCCTCACGAAACGGTTGAGCTTTGCAGAAGTAAATCAAAAACCTACGAGCGCCTTGCAGGATGCGATTTTCTCCCCGAGATTTACAGTAGTCCCGAGCAGATAAAGGATTATCCCGTCATTATAAAGCCCACAGAGTCGCAAGGTTCGCAGGGATTTATGATTCTTAAAAATGAAGAGCAGCTGAAGTACGAGCTTGCTGTCCGCACCGATGAACAGGTGGTCTGCGAATATCTGCCCGGCGAGGAGTACACCATCGACTGCTTTACCGACAGACACGGCAAGCTTCGTTATGCCGCTTGCCGCAACCGTCACCG
The DNA here is from genome assembly GCA_045655125.1 of Oscillospiraceae bacterium. Lineage (GTDB taxonomy): Bacteria > Bacillota > Clostridia > Oscillospirales > Ruminococcaceae > SIG578. Next base: position 2,565 of record JAZOOR010000011.1, on the reverse strand, counting down.
CGTTAAGAATGGAATTAGTGTTAATTCCAGTGTTATGGAGCCTGATGCTCGGGTTTATGAAATTGCAGAAATCATAAATCAGAAGATGGATTTCAGAGGAGTCTGGTTCTTCCAGCTTAAGAGAAATTCCAAGGGAGATTACCGCCTTTTAGAGTGCGCCACCCGTGTTGCAGGCACAATGTGCGTTCAGAGAGCGGCGGGAATTAACCTTGCTCTGCTCACCGTTTTTGATGCAGAGGGCTATGACATTGACCTGCCCGAGAAAATTGAGAGCGTTGTAGTTGACAGAGCGCTGCATAATGTGTTCAAGCTCGGAATTGACTATGACGAGGTTTATATGGATTTTGATGACACCGTGATAGTTCACGATAAGGTCAATTTCACAGTACTGCGCTTTATTTATCAGTGCGTTGAAAACAAAATCCCCGTAATTCTTTTAACCCGACACGAAACCGATATTATTGCCGATTTAAAGGTCAGAAGAATTATGCCCGAGCTGTTTGATGAAATTATCTGTCTTCCTCGCAGTGAACGCAAGATAGACCACGTAAATCCTTCCAAAAAGGCACTGTTTGTTGATGACTCTTTTGCAGAGCGCAAGAGTATGCGCGATGCCTTTGGAATCTGGACACTTGGAGTAGATGCCGTCGAAGCACTCATAGACGAGAGGCAATAAGAAAGAAGGGCTCTTATTTTGATAGAGAAGTTAAAGCGCTACCGCTTTCTGTTTGAAGAGCTTGTTAAGCGCGATTTTAAGAAAAAATACAAGCGCACGGTGCTTGGCGTTATGTGGAGTATTTTAGCTCCGCTACTTAATGTACTTGTGCTGATGCTTGTGTTTGTAAATATTTTTGGCAGGTCGCAGGAGCATTTTATTATCTATATTTTTGCTGGCACACTTGTTATGTCCTTTTACACAGAAACAACGCAAGGTTGTATGCGGGCGCTTATGGCAAACGCAGGAATTTTTACGAAGATAAATGTCCCTAAATATCTGTTTTTGATGTCCAAAGCGTTTCAGGCGTTTATAAATTTCCTGCTTACAATGATAATATTTGTTGTGTTTTGCATATTTGATAAGATAACATTCGGCTTCCATATGCTGACGCTTGTATACCCAATGATATTGCTTCTTATTTTCTCATTTGGAGTTGGAATGATTCTTTCTGCCCTTTATGTATTTTTTCGCGACGTTGAGTATCTTTATAGTATTTTCTTAACGCTTTTAAACTATATTTCGGCAATTTTCTATCCGACATCTATTTTAGGAAATTTTGAGCAGGCATTGTATGTAAATCCCGTTTATTCTTATATTGCATATTTCAGAACGGTGGTTATAAGCGGAGTTGTTCCGTCACTGCACCTTCACATTCTTTGTGCGGTATATGCGCTTTTGGCACTTCTTTTTGGCTGCCTTATTTACAAAAAGTGCAATAATGAGTTTTTATATTATGTGTAACTGCGAGGTGAAACCGTGGCGGTTGTTGAATGTAAAAATGTCTCAATCCGTTATAAAACGGGAGATATAAAATCTATAGGTCTTAAAGAGTTCGTGACAAGAAAGCTTACAGGAAAATTCAAGGTAAATGAATTCTGGGCAGACAAGGATATAACCTTTTCCTTGGAAAAGGGAGATATGCTCGGCATTGTCGGAACTAACGGAGCGGGTAAATCCACCCTTTTGAAAGCAGTAACGGGTATTATGGTGCCCACAAAGGGAAGCGTTAAAACAAATGGCAAAATTGCTGCTCTTTTAGAGCTTGCTTCGGGTTTTGACCCTGAGCTCACGGTTCGGGAAAATACATTTCTGCGCGGAGCGTTACTCGGCTACACCAAGGAATTTATCCACGAAAAATATGATGAGATAATAGCGTTTGCAGAACTCAAGGATTTTCAGGATTATATGTTCAAGCAGCTTTCGAGCGGTATGAAAAGCCGTCTTGCATTTTCAATCGCTTGTCTTGTTGAGCCTGATATTATTATTTTAGATGAGGTGCTCAGCGTAGGTGATGAGTCCTTTAAGGATAAGAGCGGACAGAGGATTAAGAGTATTCTCTCAAGGGGTGTTACAGGAATCTTGGTTTCGCACTCGATAGCGCAGGTTCGCGAGCTTTGTAACAAGGCCCTCTGGCTTGACCACGGTAGGCAAATTGCCTTTGCGGACACAAAAACAGTGTGCAATGCTTACAGCGGATATCTGTATAGTATAAAAAACAAAGAACAGCATCTGCCAAAAAATGAGCAGGAGTTAAAGGAGTGCTCCCGCCGATTTCTTCAGGCGTGGTTCTTGAGCGAAAAAGAAAAAGAGGCAAACAAGATAAATCCTAATGAGAGCGCAGTTGCAAGGTACGGTCGTTTGCTGGCGGTTGTAGATTCAATGTCAGCTGAAGATAGAAAAAAATTACAAGACGAAATTGATAATAGATGAGGTGTTTAAAATGAAAGGAATTATTCTTGCAGGTGGCTCAGGAACAAGGCTTTACCCCCTTACCCGAGTAACCTCGAAACAGCTACTGCCTATTTACGACAAGCCGATGATTTATTATCCGCTTTCAACCCTTATGC
>JAZOOR010000010.1:0-43967 GCA_045655125.1 Oscillospiraceae bacterium | reverse complement strand
TTGCGCCCAAGATACTTGGTGGGTGACTGCCCGGGAAAATAGGTCGCGCCGCATCAAAAGAAACTGTCACTAGTTTAGTGACAGTTTTCTTTTTATAATGTATATTATATAGGAAGGAAGATATAAATGGAGTATAGGCGCTTTGATAATAATATAGTTGTTCGCATAGATAGAGGCGAGGATATTGTTGAGAAAATAAAGGAGCTTTGCTCACTTGAGAATATCAAGCTTGGCTCTGTCAGTGGAATTGGCGCAGTTATGGAAACTGAAATCGGCATTTTCAATGTAGACACCAAAGAGTATTTCAGCAAAACCTTTGAGGGACTTTATGAGGTTTCAAATCTTACTGGCAATATCTCAGAGATGAACGGCGAAACCTATCTCCATTTGCATATCACCATCGGAGATGTTAAAGAAAACAAGGTCTATGCAGGCCACCTAAACCGCGCAACTGTCGGTGCAACCGCCGAAATCATAATTTCCATAATCGACGGCAAAATCGACCGCCAAAAAGACGAAAATGTTGGACTTAATGTTTTTAAATTTTAAAGTAAAAGCGCCGCTGTGTATATGCGGCGTTTTTTTATTTATAAAATAATATTCTGCTACTTATGTAATATTTTTCGACGAAACCGTAGTATATAGTTGAGGCAGAAAGGTAGGAAATGGTATGGATGATAGTAAGATAGTCGAATTGTTCTTTGAACGCTCCGAACAGGCGATCAGCGAACTATCGAAAAAATACGGTCAACTATGCAAAAAGGTTGCTTTCAACATATTAGGCAATAGTTTTGATAGTGAAGAATGTGTAAACGATGCATACTTAGGGGTCTGGAATACAATTCCGCCTCAAAATCCTGATCCGCTTGTAGCATATGTTTGCAAAATCGTTCGAAATAATGCTATAAAGAAGTATCATAACAATACTGCGCTTAAAAGAAATAGTATATATGATGTTTCATTAGACGAGCTCGAAAATTGTTTTGGAAACATCGTTTCTGCTGAGGATGAGTACAGCTTAAAACTGCTATCACAGGTAATAGATAAGTTTCTTGAAAATCTCGATACTGATAACCGCGTGATTTTTGTTAGAAGATATTGGTTTTCTGATCAGATATCTGATATTGCAAAGAGGGTATCAATGAGTAGTCATAATGTAACGGTAAGACTATTTCGCTTAAGGGAAAAACTGAAGAAACACCTTAGAAGGGAAGGATATAGTTTATGAAGAAAGAGAACATTTCACAGGTGATTGGAAATATAAATACAAGTCATATAGCAGAGGCGGAATACTACAGTACGCCTGTTAAAGCAAAAATTCGAACTAAGCCTTTTTTTATGAAAATTCTAGTTGCAGCATGTTTAGCGGTTTGTATGCTGGTTGGAGCAGTTGCATATGCAAAGCAGGACATCCACAAATTGACACCGTCCATTTCGTTTGAGGACGGCACAAAAGTGGATATTACTGAGAATATTCCATTTAAGGATATTCCCGAATCAGCACCCAAAAATATTCGAACTGAGGATCATTATGCAATGATCGGTATGACACACGCAGAGGTTGAAGCGGTACTTGGGTTTGATATTCTAAAATATGAAGGCGTCACGTCTGAGAGAATTGGATACGATACTTTACTGAATAATGACGGTACTATCGGAAGAATAAACCTGTGGTGGGCAAACTTTCTTAAAATCAGTGAAAATAAATGTATAACCCTTAGTATCTCAATGCTGAATGAAGGCGCGGACTATGGATATATTGATGCGTTTGTGCAGGGTATAGATGCTGCGGGTGGCAAAACATATAAGAACATTGTGAAGATAGAATCGCTCGGTGTAGAAGCGGTTGTATATACCGACAGATCAAGTGATGAAAAACTTGCAATGACATTTGTATACGATAATGTTTATTATCAGTTTGCGGGTTATAATTACACTGAAAGTGAAATGTTATCCATAATTGAACAACTTAAATAATAAAAAGCCGTGGAGTTGTCCACGGCTTTTTGCTCACATAAGCGAAATTAAGTCTGCAATTATTAAGTTTGAAACAAGGAAGCCTTTTTGGGTAATAGAGATGCGGTTTTGAGTTTTTTGCATAAGCCCTGCTCTCACAAACTGCTCGGCAGTTTTGTGAAATTCAGGGGAAAATGATAGACAATAGCGCTTTTCAAATTGCTCGATGTCAATGCCTTTTGAGAGCCTGAGAGCCAGCATAAGAGCTTCGTCGGCGCTGCCGCCCGCTCCGTCTGAAATGGTTTTAAGAGGATTTTTTATAAAATCCTCTATGCTGCGCTCGTAGTGGTAGCGCCCGCCGCCAAAAAAGCCGTGTGCCGCTGCGCCAATTCCTAAATACTCTTCGCAAAGCCAATATTTTGTATTATGGCGCGAAATCAGGCTATTCTTTGCAAAATTTGAAATTTCGTACTGCTCATATCCGCGCTTTTTAAGCTCGGTGCAGGCAAATTCATAAAGCTCGGCACTCTCATCTTCGTCGGGTAGATTTAAAAGAGATTGCTTTTTGTAAAATGGGGTGTTCGGCTCTATCTTTAAAAGGTATGCTGAAATGTGACTTGCGTCTGCATTTTTGCAAAACTCAATAGATGACAAAAGGCTTTGCTTTGTCTGCCCCTCAATGCCGAGCATAAGGTCTAGCGAAATATTCCGTATGCCCGCTGCGTGTGCTTTCTCTATGCAAGCAAGAACCTGCTCGGGAGTGTGAGTTCTGCCCAAATTAACAAGTTCATCGCGGTTTGCTGATTGCAGACCTAATGACAGTCGATTTACTCCCGCTTTGCTAAAAGCAGAAATATCCTGAGTGCAGAATGTTTCGGGATTTGCTTCCATTGTGATTTCGGCATTATCGCTTAAATCGAATGCGCCTTTAATTGCGGAAAGTATTTTTTCTATTCGTGCGTTGCCGAGTAAATTAGGAGTTCCACCGCCGAAATAAACCGTGTCGGCGGCAAGATTTTTGTCTATGTAGCTTTCTATTGCGGTCAGTAGGGCAGAGGTATAGCGCTCGGCAGTATCATCAAGATACGGAACAGAATAAAAATCGCAATATGGGCATTTTTTTGTGCAAAACGGAATGTGAATGTAAATACCAAGTGCCATAAAAATCTCCCCATTAAAAATTTATTTTAGTTTAGCACATTATTCTGTTTTTTTCAACACGTAGCATAAATTACTCATGTCATTCAAAAAATAAGAAAAAGGAGTAGATAAAAAATGCTTGTGTGTGAAAATATCTCTAAAAGCTACTATCTCGGCGAGACGCGGGTAGACGCGCTTAAAAATATAAATTTTGAGATACGAAAAGGCGAGTTTGTTGCTATTATAGGCCACTCGGGGTCGGGCAAATCTACACTTATGAACATATTAGGCTGCCTTGATAGGCAAAGTGACGGGGAATTCTATATCGGAGGCAAAAATGTGGGCAGGCTTTCGTCGCGCGCTCTAAGCCGTGTGCGCTCTAAGGAAATAGGCTTTATTTTTCAGAGCTTTAACTTAATTTCGTCGCTTACTGCATATGAAAATGTAAGGCTGCCGCTTGCTTATAGGGGTATGCCCATAAAAAAGCAAAGGGAGAGGGTGAAAAATGCGATTTGTTCTGTCGGAATGGCAGAGCGAGCTTCCCACCTGCCAAGTCAACTCTCGGGAGGACAGCAGCAGAGAATTGCTGTGGCAAGAGCTATTGCGGGCAACCCAAGTATAATTCTTGCAGATGAACCAACAGGAAATTTAGACAGGGAAAATGGCCTTGAGGTGCTGTCCATTCTTAAAAAATTGAGCCAAAATGGTAAAACTATTGTTATGGTAACCCACGATGAATTTATTGCTCAGTCAGCGGATAAAATTATCAGAATTACCGACGGAAAAATTGACGAATGAGCATTATTGTGATATAATCATTTTATTATATAATGGAAAAGAGTTTTTTTATGCAAGATAATTTTGAGCCGTTTAAATCTGAAACGGGTAAATCAAAAAAATATATAGTATCCCGAATTGTCCTTGCGATTTTTATGTTTATAGGAATTTTGGGATTTTTCTCTGCACAGTGGTACAACAAGATTTACGGAGATGTAGGCGCTGAGTCGGTGATTTTCTCTGTGTTCGCGGGTGTTGGAGGGGTGCAGGAGGGGCTTGTTAACAGCTGGCTCGTAAACGGACTTTTGCCCTCGATTTTTGTTACACTTTTGGGGGTATTTGTCTTTCTTTTTGTACCCTTTTTTCTTTACAAAGGCAGAGATGAGGAAAGATTTGAGCATAGCAGAAAGATAGCATCGGTGCTCGCCTTTGCATCTTTTCTGTTTCCTTTTGCGCATGCATTTTGCACAATCGGCCTCGATAAGTGGACCTTTAATCTCCTTGCCGAAACTAAAATATATGAAGAGGAATATGTAGAGCCTGATAGTGTAAAGGTATCGTTTCCCGAAAATAAGCGTAACCTTATATACATATATCTGGAGTCTATGGAAACCACCTTTTTCTCGGAAAAGCTTGGCGGAGATTTAAGGGAAAATACTATTCCTGAGCTTTACGATTTGGCGGCAAATAACACGAATTTCTCGCAAAACTCTGAGGTTGGCGGTGGACGAAGCCCCTATGGAACAACATGGACAATCGGAGCGATGATTTCGCACACTGCAGGAATTCCTATGCGCGCTCCCGTTTCGGTAAATGCCGCATTTTCGCGAAATTTCTATAAAGGTACAACCACTATAAATAACATACTAAAAGAAAACGGATACAATCAGGCTGTAATGGTTGGGTCCGATGCGCAGTACGGCGGTAGAAAGGAATACTTTCTGCAGCATGGCGTTGACGCGGTTTATGATATAAAAACCGCCTATGATGACGGCATTGTCCCCCGCGGCTATTTTGAGTGGTGGGGAATGGAGGATAAACACCTGTTTTCCTATGCAAAACAGATGCTAACTCAGATGTCAAGCGGTGACAAGCCTTTTGCCTTTACACTGCTTACAGTAGACACTCACCATGTTGACGGATATAAATGCAGCGAGTGTGACGATAAATTCAGCGAACAGTATAAAAATGTTCTCGCTTGTAGCTCGCGGCAGGTGTCTAAATTTGTAGAGTGGATAAAAGAGCAGGATTTTTATGATAATACCACCATTGTAATTACGGGAGACCATCCCACAATGGACTACCAGTTTGTAAAGAATAATACCGAGGAAAAATATATCCGCCGAATTTATAACTGCTTTATAAATGCAGTGCCGTCGGCAGAAAATTCTAAAAACCGCGAGTTTTTAAGCTTTGATATGTTCCCCACAACTCTTGCGGCTATGGGCTGTGAAATTGAGGGAGAACGTCTCGGACTTGGTACAAATCTATTTTCGGGTAGCAAAACCATAACCGAAAAATACGGCTATGACTATGTTGAGAGCGAGATTGCAAAACGCTCGGATTATTATAATAGAAAATTTGACTAAACTGACAAAATATGATAAAATAAATCATAATATTTTTTAGGAGAGTGCATTATGCCAAAAGTAATTATTACCGCAGACAGTACATGTGACCTTTCCCCTGAGCTTATAGAAAAATTCGGAATAAAGATTGCCCCTTTATATATAAATCTTGGAGAAAAGTCACTTGCTGATAACGGTGTTGAGATCGTTCCCGATGATATCTATGCATATGTTGAAAAGACAGGAAATCTCCCCACAACCTCGGCAAATCCTGTCGGAAACTATGAGGAATTCTTTAAAGGTTTAGTCGACGAGGGCTACGATGTTGTTCACTTAAATATCAGTGCGGGTTTTTCTTGCACCCATCAGAATGCCTGCCTTGCTGCAGAGGAATTTGAGAATGTCTATGTTGTTGACAGCAGAAACCTCTCAACAGGTAGCGGACTGCTTGTTTTAGAGGCAGCCGAAATGGCAAAAGAGGGCTTGTCAGCAGCAGAGATTGCTGAAAAGCTCAGAGAGCTTGCTCCAAAGGCTGATGCCAGCTTTGTTATTGATGACCTTACCTATCTTCATAAGGGCGGCAGATGTTCGGCGGTTGCAAAATTCGGAGCCAACCTGCTTAAATTAAAGCCCAGTATTCAGGTTAAAAACGGCGCAATGGGAGTTGCAAAAAAATATCGCGGTGACTATAAGGTTTGCGTTGAGCAGTACATTAAGGATAAGCTTACGGACACTGATAGCATTAACCCCAAAAGAGTTTTCGTTACCCACACTAAGTGTGACGATGAGATTGTAAAGCTCGCTCTTGATACTGTAAACAGCCTCTTTAAGTTCGATGATGTTATTGAAACCACTGCAGGCTGTACTGTTACCACTCACTGCGGACCTAACACCTTAGGCATACTTTTCTTCAGAAAAGAAAATCTTGAATAAGGGTGAGTGTATTGCCACATTTTGAAAAAACAATCTCGTCCAAAGAGATTTTCAGCGGAAAGGTTATCCGCGTCTGTCACGATGATGTGATTTTGGAAAACGGCAAAAGCGCAAAACGCGAGGTCGTGTATCATAACGGCGGAGTTTGCGTCCTTCCTTTAACTGAAAGCAGCGAAGTGCTATTTGTAAAGCAGTTTCGTTATCCCTACAGACAGGAGGTTTTAGAGATTCCTGCAGGAAAACTTGAAAAAGGGGAAGACCCTTTAGAGAGCGGAAAACGAGAACTGCTTGAAGAGGTCGGGGCTGCCGCCGATAAAATTACCTTTCTCGGAGAGCTTTATCCGTCACCGGGATATTGTGGTGAGATTATAAGTATGTATCTTGCAGAAGACCTTTCTTTTGCAGAGCAGAGCCTTGATGAAGATGAATTTCTCGATGTTGTGAAAATTCCGCTTTCTGAGGCTGTCAAAATGGTGATGGAGAATAAAATTCCCGATGCTAAAACACAAACCGCGATTTTAAAGACATATTTATTGAAAAAATAAGTTAATGCCGCCTTTTGGCGGCATTTTTTTCGCCTAAAAAGCAAATTTTAGTTGACATTAAGGGACAAAATTGTTATAATAACTAATGTATTGTCGCGTAGTGCGGCAAACATCCTTGCTCCCTACAAGGATAGGGGGCCAAAGTCCAAAAGGAGGTGCACAAAATGCCGAAGGTAAATGCAAAGTATGAGGCTGTTTTGGTTGTAGATAACAGCATCGGCGAAGAGGCTGTTAAAGCTGTCGTTGAAAAGTTTTCTAACCTGATTGCCGCAAACGGAACCATCGAAAACACTGATGAGTGGGGTGTTCGTAAGTTCGCTTATCCCATCAATGATATGACAGAGGGCTATTATGTTCTCTTCAATTTCGAGAGTGATCCGAAATTCCCTGCAGAGCTTGATCGTGTATGCAATATTACCGACGAAATTCTGCGTTCACTTGTTATCAGCAAGTAATCAGGTCAGGGCTGTCAAAAAGCTAAAAATGAAAGGGTGTTTTTTGTGATTAATGTGGTTGTGCTGATGGGTAGGCTCACTGCTGATCCTGAGCTTAAGCAAACTGCTAACGGAACTTCTGTGTGCTCATTCAGCATCGCAGTAGATCGTGCTTTTGCCAATAAACAGACAGGGGAGAGACAGGCTGATTTTATAAATATCACCGCTTGGCGTCAGACCGCTGAATTTATTTGCAAGTATTTCAGAAAAGGCAGTATGATCGCTATAGAAGGCTCCCTTCAAAGCCGTAGCTATGAGGATAAAGAAGGCAAGAAGAGAACCGCATATGAGGTTGTTGCCAATAACGTTTCGTTCACAGGCAGCAAGGCTGAGAGCGGCACAAGGGATGCAAATGCTACCCCGTTTGAAGTGCCTGCAACTGCGTTCTCCTCGGGTAGTAACGGAGATTTTGAGGTTATTACCGAGCAGGAAGATGACGATCTGCCCTTCTAATCCGAGAGGACAGCAATTTTTGAAAACAATCTGAATTTACAATCAAAAGAAGGAGGTCACTGAAATGGAGAGGACCGAGAAATCGTTCGGCCGTAAGGGTCGTAAAAAGGTTTGTGCTTTCTGCGTAGACAAGGCAGGAACCGAAATCGATTACAAGGATATTGCAAAACTCAGAAAGTACATTTCTGAGCGCGGCAAGATAGTTCCCAGAAGAGTAACAGGAACTTGCGCTTATCATCAGCGTCAGGTTACCATCGCTATTAAGCGTGCTCGTCATCTGGCACTTCTGCCTTATGTCAATAACTAATCAGCTTTAAAGTGGAGGGCGAAATTCAAAGAGTTTTGCCCTCTTTTTTTAAAAATCGTAAGCGCCAGAATCGCAGTAGATTATACCGCTGTGATTGACGAGGTGAGAGGAGTATCGAAGTTTTCGGCGGGTGCCTCTCCGGACCTTGGGTTTTCTAAGTGGAAAACGGCTTGGGTTCGCAGCATTGCACACAAAGTCCGTGAAATTCGGATTAAAACGCAATGAACAAAGGGAATAACGTTTAGTGGTTTCGAATATTAAAATAGTAAACACTAAACGGCAAAAGGTGTAAAAACAGAATAATTTTGTGTATTTGCGCCTTTTTGAAAAGGAGCTTTGTGTTATGTGTGGAATAGTTGGATACATAGGAACAAAAAATGCAAGTGATATATTGATAGATGGTCTCAGAAAGCTCGAATACCGCGGATATGACTCTGCGGGTATAGCAGTTGTAGAGGGCGGAAACGTCGTTCTTCGCAAGACAAAGGGCAGACTCGATGACCTTGAAAGCTTTATGAAAACCGAGGGCAGACCCTGTGGAAATTGCGGCATTGGCCACACTCGCTGGGCTACACACGGCGAGCCTTCTGATATAAACTCACATCCTCATGCCTGCGGCAGAGTAACAATAGTTCACAACGGAATTATTGAAAACTATATGCAGCTTAAAAAAGAACTAACAGATATGGGATATGAATTTAAGTCTCAGACTGATACCGAAACCATTGCAGTACTGCTTGAAAGCATTTATGCTGGAGATCCCATTGCGGCTATAGATGAGCTACTTTGTAGGATTCGTGGCTCATATGCTCTCGGCATTATTTTTGCTGACCGTCCTGATACAATTTATGCTCTTCGCAAGGATAGCCCACTTATTGTAGGACTTTCGGAAAATGAAAATTTCATCGCATCCGATATCCCTGCCATCCTTTCACTTACAAGAAAGTATTATCTTATGGAAGAAAATGAGATAGCGGTCGTCACAAAAGACGAGGTTAAAATCATTGACCGTAAGGGAAATGCCATTGATAAGGCTGTTTTTGAGGCTAATTGGGATATTGAGGCAGCCGAAAAGGGCGGATACCCCCACTTTATGATAAAGGAAATCCACGAGGAGCCTCGCGTTCTGCGTGATACTATTTTCCCTCATATAACAGATGGACTTCCTAATCTTAATGTAGATGTGCTGTCAAACGAGCGTATCAAAAGCTTTAAAAAGATACATATTGTTGCCTGCGGAACTGCTATGCATGCAGGACTTATAGGAAAGACCGCTATTGAAGCGCTTGCAAGAATTCCCGTTGAGGTAAGCATTGCATCTGAATTCAGATATGCAAACCCCATTTTAAGTAAAGACGACCTTGTTGTTATCATTTCTCAGTCGGGTGAAACTGCTGACACACTTGCGGCTCTCCGCCTTGCCCGTCAGAACGGCGTGTTTGTACTTGCAGTTGTAAACGTAGTTGGCTCGTCAATCGCAAGAGAGGCAGATGCGGCTATTTTCACGGCTGCAGGCCCCGAAATTGCGGTCGCAAGCACAAAGGCTTATTCGGTTCAGTGCGCAGTTATGTACCTGCTTGCGCTTCGCTTTGCGCTTGCAACAGGCTGCTGCGAGGCGAGCATTATAGCAGAAAAAACTGCCACCTTAACTAAAATCCCCGAGATAGTTGAGAAAACCATAGAGTATTTAGACCCTCTTTGCAAAGAGCTTGCAAAAGAAAACTTAGACACTCAGGACCTCTTCTTCATCGGCAGAGGAATGGATTATTCTCTTTCTATGGAAGGCTCTTTAAAGCTTAAAGAAATTTCCTACATTCATTCTGAGGCGTATGCCGCAGGTGAGCTTAAGCACGGAACAATTTCTCTTGTGACCGATGGAGTTCCCGTTGTCGGTATAGCAACACAGGAGACTCTGCTTGAAAAAATGATTAGCAATGTAAAGGAAGTAAAGGCTCGTGGCGCTAAGGTTTTCCTTGTGACAAGTGAAGGAATAGAAATCTCAGAGGATGTCTATGACTTCCTGATTGCGCTTCCCAAAACTGATGAGTTCTTCGCTCCGCTACTCTTAGCTCCATTCATTCAGCTATTTGCATATCACACATCGGTAGCCCGTGGATGTGATGTAGATAAGCCGAGAAACCTTGCAAAGTCAGTTACTGTTGAATAAGTAATAAAAAAGAACCGCTGAGAAAAATCTCAGCGGTTTTTGTTTTAGGGGAGATATTTTTCAGGGTTTTTGTAAACTCCGTTTATCATAACTCCGAAATGCAGATGGTTACCTGTTGCCCAGCCCGTTCTTCCAACTGCGGCAACTTGCTGTCCCTGTCTTACTCTGTCACCGACCTTTACATAAACTGCGCTAGTGTGAGCATATAGTGTTCTGACACCGTTGCCGTGGTCAATAACAATATGCTTTCCGTAACCTGATGATTGATTTCGATAAGAAATAACTGTTCCTGCTGCGGCAGCATAAATGGGAGTTCCTTTGGGAGCGGCAATATCAAGCCCGCGGTGGTTGTAATATCCCCACCAGCGGCAGCTGATTCGTCCGCTCGTTGGCCATATAAATCTTGGAGCTTTTCCGCTTCCTGTAGAAGCAGAAATGTTGGGACTTATATAGTTTGAAGCAATTTTGGTGCCTACGGTAACCTTTTCGTCAACGGGAGCCGAAATAACCTTGGTTTCAACAAGCTCCTTTTCGGTTGCAACTCCGTTTAGGTAGGTAACAAGATAAGTAACCTCGTTTATGCCCTTCTTACCCGCTCTGGTAACCTTGCGGTAAGAGGTGTAATAGTTGTTGTTCTTGGTGGTAACTGTATTGAAATTAACTTCCTCGCGCTGTGTAACCTGTTTTTGCACCTTAACACTTAAAAATGGCTCTGAGGAAGCAATGGTAATTTTCTGTCCGATAACAAAAGTGGTTTTTGCAATGGGGTTTAGCGAATAAAGTGTGTCAAGAGAAATTCCTGATTTGCGGGCAACATCATAGGGAGTATCGCCCTTAGAAACTGTGTAAATAATTTCAGCAGATGTCTCGCCTGTGATTTTTTCTTTAAGCGCTGCCATTTCCATAATACTGGAAACGGGATATAATCCCTCTTTCACCTGAACATCCCTAACAAATGCAACAACCTCGCCTTCCTTGCCTGTTGCAAACTTTCCAAGAATGTCATCAAGTGTTTTTTGAAGCTCTGCTTTTTCCTTAACCGCACCGACTAATGTACCGTCAACATAAAGTCCGCTTGCCTCGTCAATAACGCTGCTTGAAGCCTCGATAAGCTTATCGGTAATCTGGTCGGAGGAAAGAAATGATTTAGAGTTTACAACCGCAAGCTTGAATTTGGGAACGATTTCAACCTCATCGTCCTCTTCAAACAAAACGCGCTGCATAAGTTGAGCCTCAGCGTCTTCGTAAATGTTTTCGTGCTTGATGCAGCCAAGTGTAACACCGTCATACTCGACAACAAGCCCGAATGTAAGCTGTGAAAAAACAAAAATAGTTAAAGCTAAAACAATCATTCCGCCAACGGGGAGAAGATAGTTTCTTAGCTTGAGAGCCGCCTCGTAGTTTCGCTCGATACCCTCGCGGAAAACTCGAATGACCGCCTTAACCATTTCCTTAAATCCGCCGCGCTTGTAGGCTGCGCCTGCTTTAAGTCTGATTGCGCGCATAGCCTTGCAGATTTTGCCATACAAAGCAATGAACGGATGTAATATTTTAGTTCCCAGTGTTTTGAATACCGGAATAAGCTTTTTTATGCCATTTGCAGCAAGCTGTGCTGCTGCAATAAAAAGTAGAGGGAGCTTTTTAAAAATCGTCAGGGTAAAGACACCTATGTCAAAGCAGATTGGTTTAAGAGGCTCTTTGATTTTTTCAAGAAACTCAAACCTGTTTTTTACAGGAGGTCTTTTTTCGGCCTCTTTAAGATTTTCTTTGTTTTCTGCCATCCTTGGTGTCATCTCCTTTCTTGTGATTTAAAAAGTTACAAAACGGTTACAAAAATTATTATACACCTTTTTTAAAAAAAATCAAGTCCCCAATGGCAAAATGAATGGATTTATTAAAATGCAAATTGGTGCAAATAGCTTTCTAAAGCCATTTGCAAGCTTTTAACAAAAGTTATATTTTCTAAAAATTTCCATAAATAGAGGCGCAAAAACACAGAAAAAACAACTTTAATTTCCGAGCCTGTATTGTAAATAATAAGCCTTTTTGGTGAAAAAATTAAAATGACATAAAATTTTTTCATTTAAGGAGGAACACAAATGGGGCTTTTCGGAAAATTTGTAAAGCTTTTGACATCTGTGGGTGTAATTTTCTGTATAGGACTGTGGTCAGCGATATTAGCTACCGCAAATAAAGCAGCAGATAGCTATTATGTCGCAAAAGGACAGAGCCTTGAGGTTTCTCGGTATGTAAAGGCAGTCCCGCTTGAAGAATGTGTCCAGAGCAGCAGCGAGCAGAATACCGACTTTAAGACAAATGAGCTCAGACTTCTTGGAATTTTTCCGATAAAAACTGTTGCAGTTTCAACGTCGTCGGAAAAATACGTTGTGCCGGGCGGAATACCTTTTGGTATAAAAATGATTTCAGATGGGGTTATGGTAACCGCCGTAAGCGCCGTAAACTGTAAGGGGAGATTAGAAAGTCCCGCAAGAGATGCGGGAATAAAAAGCGGAGATGTTATTGTCAGCATAAACGAAAAAATAGTTCGCAGTAATGCTGATGTGGCATCGGCAGTAAACTCGACGCAGGGAGCAAGCCTTAGACTTGCGCTAAAGCGCCAGAACGGAAGCACAGAAGAGATTAAGGTAAAGCCTGCGTTAGACCCGTCTGATAATAGCTATAAGCTCGGCATATGGGTGCGCGATAGCAGCGCAGGCATCGGAACAGTAACCTTTTATGACACGCAAAATGGCATTTTTGGCGGACTTGGTCACGCAGTTTGCGATAGTGACACGGGCAGGGCTCTTTCTCTTTTGGAGGGCGAAGTAGTTGCCGCCGAGATAGACGGCGTCACAAAAGGGAAAAACGGCGCACCGGGTCAACTGAGCGGACATTTTTTACCATTTGCACAGGCGGGAAGTATCCTTAAAAATGACAACACGGGAGTTTACGGAACCTTAAGTCACATCAAGGTTATGTCAGAGGCAATACCTGTAGCCTTTAAGCAGGATATAAAGGCGGGAAAGGCAACAATTCTCACAACAATTTCGGGTAATCAACCACAGGAATACGAAATTGAAATTGAGAAAATTTGTTACGGTGACTCTCGCCTTACTAAAAATATGGTGGTGCATATAACCGATAAACGCCTTTTAAATGAAACGGGCGGCATCGTTCAGGGCATGAGCGGATCGCCTATAATACAAGACGGAAAACTTGTCGGTGCAATAAGCCATGTTTTTGTAAACGATAGCACTCGCGGCTATGGCATTTTTGCCGAGAATATGCTTGAGTCGGCGCAATCTGTAGGGCAGGGGCTTGCCCCTGCCGAAAACTTAAAAGATGCATCGTAATCTTGCCTTCCTCTGACGAGGAAGGTGGCACGGTGCAGCCGCGACGGAAGGAGAGAAAATAACAATCTCTCCCTCAGTCTTTTGCCTTGCAAAATCCAGCTCCCTCGTCAGAGGGAGCCTTTTATTTTCTGTTGCTTTTTTTGATATAAAGTGGTATATTATATTATGTCAAACTATAATTAGCTACGTAAAGTTAATATAGTTTGACGACTATCGGAGTTTGCGTTTTTTGTGCGGCTGCCTCGGTAGTCGCACTTTTTATTTTAAGGAGGATGGAATATGCCACTATACTTGTACGATCAAAAGCCAGGCAACATGGAGGAGTTTAATAAAAGGGGTGATTGTTACCTTTCTTTAACTCGACACTGCCAGTATTGTGGAAATGATACGATTGGCGTTTGGAAGTTTCCTAATTATGAAATAGAATATGATGGTGTGGACTATGTTGGAAGAGAAATGAAGTATCATTCAAATCCTTATGAATATTTTTTTGCGACTGGCAACCTTATATCCGATAGTGAGATTAGGGAATACGCTACATATGTTAATGGTAATTATAAATGTTTAATTGATAAAAAATACGAGCTTTTTACTAAAATCGCTACAATTCCTGATTATTTATATCAATACAGGAATGAGGCAAAAGAATTTAGTAAACTTACAACATGTCCTATTTGCGGCAAACTATATGATAATAAGTCAATTATGAAAACGAATATCATATTTTACGATGGCTATTTTATAGAAGCAACTTATTCAGAAAAAACTGATGCGAATGTTGAATTGGGATGCGATTCCGCAAAGATGCCTTCACCATCACCATTAAAGGCATTTGCTAAATTCGTTGAAAAAACAAGAAAAAGGTATAGTAACATCGAATCATTTATTACTGAAAAAACAGAAAAAAATCTTGATGAAAGTATGTTTGATAACATCAATTCTCTTTGTGAGTATTTAACTAACATTCTAAAATTAGAGGAAATGGCGTATTCGATTTCAACACGAATTTTGGATATGTGTTCTAATTTAGACGTTAAAGTTAAAGAACGTGACAAAAAAAGAAAGGCTAATTTTACTGCTCAAACAAAGGCAAGAAGAACCAAAATCGCTAATGCTTGGTTGGAGGTATATAACACAAGAATTGCATATCAAAACGCATATGAGCAGGCGGAAAACATAGCGTTTTCTATAGATGAAATCCCTATTATTCTTCCTGAAAAACCCGAAGCACCAGTTAAGCCAGATGATCCGATTATTAAGCGCCCCGGGTTATTCAACAAGAAAAAAACTATCGAGTATAACAATCGCATACAAAAAGAGTATAAAGATGCTCTTAATGGATATGAAAAAGAATATGCTCTGTATTTAGAAAAATTAGAAGACTACAATAAAACTGTAGAAAAACTAGAACGTCAGCGAGAAGAAACATATTTAGAAAAAAAGAAAGAGTTGGCAGAAAAAAACAAAAGCAAGTACGAAAAATATGAAATGGAATATAACGATGCCCAAGAAAAACTGAAAAAATTATTAGAATATAAGGGGAATGAGAGTAAGGAAGATATTCTTGAAAGTGACCCATACTATATTTTAGTTAAGGATGAAATTACACAGGCCAACGAAACATTAAGTAATATTCATAATGCTCTTGCTGATTTGTATTCTTATAGTGTTATTCCCAAAAAGTATAGATATGATATTGTTGCTATTTCTAGTATATATGAATATCTATCTTCCAGAATATGTTTGAAATTATATGGAGTTGATGGAGCTTTCAATAAGTATGAAACTGATTTACAGACTAATAAAATCATTTGTCAGTTATCACAAATCAATGAGCAGTTAGAACAAATAAAGCTCAATCAGCGCATGATATATTCTGCCATTGAGCAAACCAATAAGGAAATCAAGAAGTTGAATACTTCTATGAACAAAGCCCTTGTTGAATTGGCAAATATCAGTAGCAACACCATGAACATTAGTTCCAATACAAGCGTAATAGCGGACAATGCTGCTGTTACTGCTCATAATACCGCAGTAACGGCATACTACGCAAAGAAAAATGCCGAACTCACAAATGCACTTGGATATTTAGTTGCGTTGAGTTAAGGAAGTGATATTTATGAATGGAAATATTGAAGCACAAGAGATGCATAAGAATTTTTTTGATCGCTGTGAGTATGCCATTGAAAATGGATTTTATATGGAAGCAATTTTAATGGAATATGCTGCTATAGAATCAAGATTGGAAGTTATGCTCGGTCTTATTGGTATGCCATGTAATAAATTTATAGAAGATGGAGAACGGAAAAAAGTTCAAATATCTCATAGGATTTCGTGTGTCAAAAGGTTTAGGAAGACGTCACCGTTGTTTGAGGATACGAAATTATCTTCAAGGTTTTTTGATAGTCTCGAAAATTGGATAGTAAAAAGAAATACATACGTTCATGGCTTATACAAGAATGAAATCGCATATAATTCACGAATGAATGGTGCAAAAGATTTAGCAGAAAAAGGACTAAATTATACTCGTTTGATTTATAATGAAGTCAATCGTTTGAAAAGATTGAAGAAAAACTATCCCAAGAAATATGAAAACTTGATTGAGACTATTGATTGTGCAACGTCTAAATGTTTTCTCAATCAAAATGCATAATAATGTTGGTCCTAATATAACATATATGAAAAATGTTGATTACTTTTAATACAAAGAAATCGCACCAAAACGGTGCGGTTTCTTTGCGTTTAAGGGGGTTGTTTTAAAAATAATTGGTAAAAAACAGTGTTGGTCCTATATTGACACACACGTGAGCGGAAGCCCTATAATCCAAAACGGCAAACTTGTCGGTGCAATAAGCCACGTTTTTGTAAACGACTGCACCCGCGGCTACGGCATTTTTGCCGAGAATATGTTAGAGAGCGCTCAAGGCATCAAAAACAATGTAGGGACCGGCGTCCCCGACGGTCCGCTGCAAAAAGCATCATAATAAATTGTGAACGATAAAAATCCTGCCAAATTAAATAAAAAAAGAGAGAAACCCCGCCGCTATTTATATAGCGGCGGGGCTACTTGGTCGAAAAAGGGTACAAAGCCGTCGACAAAATTCTACAAATTACGACAGAATATGACACACGCATTAAAGTTATTCCACTAAAATTGCGTTGAATATTTGTTAATCTATACAAAATTATTTTTTATGATGTGAAATTCGTTGAAAAAACGGCAGACGGGTGGTAAAATGTAGTTGCAAAAACAATTACTGACAGGAGAGAACAAGATGACAGAAAAAGTAAAGCTGCTAATCGTTGAAGACCCTCGCGATATGTCGCGGATTTCAAAATCTATTTTAAGTTCAAAGGGATTTGATGTTGAAGTTTGCCCCAAGGACGGCAAGGCTGTTTTGCAGGCGGTGAGAGCGCTTTCGCCTGATGTTATAATAATTGAAATGTATATGGCAAATCTCGATGGCATTTCGGTTGCAAAGAGTATTTCTGAGGACAAGCTCCCCAAAAAGCCTGCCGTTATTGTTACTTCAAGTTGTGATAACGGCGCTATGGAGCGCGAGGTACTTAAAGCTGGCGCAGCATATTTCCTCATAAAGCCTTTTGACTACGATATGCTCACCGAGCGCATTAAAACCCTCACAAACCACGGACTTTCACTTGCTCGCCGCAGCGATCGCACTCCTGTTGAGGAGATTGACCTTGAGGTTATGGTTACCGATATACTGCACCAGATTGGTGTTCCTGCTCACATCAAGGGTTATCATTATCTGAGAACCTCAATTATGCTCTCTATCGAGGACAAGGAAATGATAAATCATATCACCAAGGAGCTTTATCCCACTGTTGCAAAGCGCTATAAAACAACCGCCACCCGAGTTGAGAGAGCTATCCGCCACGCTATTGAGGTCGCGTGGGACAGAGGAGATGTCGATGTCCTCAACAAGTATTTCGGCTACACAATCCATAATCAGAAGGGCAAGCCGACTAATTCCGAGTTTGTCGCAATGATTGCCGATAAAATCTGTCTTAAAATTAAAGCTGTCTGATTTTCTGCCTGTTCTGAGCCGACCTAAAAAGGTCGGCTCTTTTTATTATAAAAATTCTTACGCCATTATTATAATTCCAAAACAGAATTATGTCAATACTTTTTAATGATATAATTCCGAAAAAGAATAAAAAATGGTGAGTGTATGAAAACAAGAAAGCGAGAATACGGCAACAGTAATGTAATAGGAAAACGGGTAGAGCAGCTGAGAAAAGCCAAGGGAATAAAGCAGAAGGATTTTGTTGCAAGGCTTCAGTCTGCAGGTCTTGATATAAACCCGACCAGCTATTCTAAATTGGAAGGTCAGATTCGCATAGTCAGCGATCGTGAGGTGCTTGCAATTTCCCGCGCCCTCGGAGTTTCGATAGAAGAGCTTTATACACAAGAATAAGAAACCTCCCGCAGCAGCTTGCTGCGGGAGGTTTAGTTTTTTATCGATTATTCGGAAAGATAGGATTTTACAAGGAGCTGAAGTAGCTCATCGCGGTCGATTTTGCGGATTAAACTGCGGGCGTTATTGTGGGTTGTAATATATGTGGGGTCTTCGGAAAGAATGTAGCCCACAATCTGATTTATAGGATTATAGCCCTTTTCTTTAAGCGCATCATAAATAGCAACAAGGGTAGAATGTATCTGAAACTCCTTATCATCCTTGAGTGAAAAGGTAATTGTACGATTGTCTGACATATAAATTCCTCCAATTCTTATGTCCTGATACAAGTATACCGCACTTTTTTCTCTTTTTCAAGAAAAAAAGCAAACTTTTTTGAAAAAACAAGATATAGTCTGCCTCTTTACAAATTTTGCCTTATATTGTATAATACTTATAAGTGTATATATTTTTCTTCCAGGGGATGTGAAAATTTCCGAATAGGAAAGGATATAGATGAAAAAGATAGTTTTGATAACGGGCGCAGCTCGGGGAATAGGCGCTTTTCTTGCGCGTGTATTTGCGCAAAACGGGTACTCAGTAGTTTTGCATTATAACAAAAGTAAAGATAGGGCAGAGGAGCTTTGTAGTCTTTTAAAACAAAACGGCTGTGATGCGTATCTTGTGCAGGGCGATTTGAGTGAAAAGGGAGTGCCGCAGAAAATCGTTTCTGAGACTATAGAGCATTTCGGCAAGATTGACGTGCTTATAAATAATGCAGGCGCAGCCCTTGTCGCCCCGTTTTTTGACACCTCTGACGAGGCAGGAGAAGCTCTCATAAGAACCGACCTTACCGCCGCCATTGAGTGCTCAAAATATGCCGCCGCCGATATGGTGCGCAGAAAAAACGGAAAGATTATAAATATTTCATCTGTATGGGGCATTTGCGGAGCCTCCTGCGAGGTTTACTACTCTGCCGCCAAGGCGGGACTCCTAGGCTTTACCAAGGCACTCGCCGCAGAGCTTTCTCCAAGCGGCGTTCAGGTAAATGCTATCGCCCCCGGTGTTATCGATACAGAAATGAATAATAACTTATCACAGGCTGAAAAAGAAGAGCTTGTAGAGACAATTCCTGCAGGCAGAATGGGCAGCGGCTACGAAGTTGCCAAAGCGGCGCTATACTTAGCGTCTGCCGATGCCGATTATATAACGGGACAGGTTCTTAATATCAGCGGAGGATTTTTGATTTAAAATTCGGAGGAAAGTATGGCTAAGAAAAAAGAAACCCAAGCATATGATAATTCGAGTATTCAGTCCTTAAAGGGCGCGGACAGAGTCAGAAAAAGACCTGCCGTTATATTCGGGTCGGACGGTATCGAGGGCTGTCAGCACTCGATTTTTGAGATTCTCTCAAACTCTATTGATGAGGCAAGAGAGGGCCACGGCAGTAAAATAACCGTCACCCGTTACCGCGATGGGTCTATCTGCGTTGAGGACCAAGGTCGCGGTATCCCCGTTGACTACAATGAGCGCGAGGGCTGCTATAACTGGGAGCTTCTTTTTTGCGAAATGTATGCAGGTGGCAAATACGCTAATAATGACGGTGAAAACTATGAGTTTTCATTAGGTCTTAACGGTTTGGGCCTTTGCGCTACTCAGTATGCCTCCGAGTTCATGGATGCCGAGATAGTGCGCGACGGACAAAAGTTTACTCTGCATTTTGAAAAGGGTGAAAACATTGGTGGACTTCAGAAAGAGCCTACTACCCGCCGCCAGACAGGCAGTAAAATCCATTGGCGGCCTGACCGCGAGGTTTTCACCGATATAAATATTTCGCTTGAGTATTTTCAGGAGATAATGCGTCGTCAGTCGGTGGTCAACCCGAAGGTTTTATTCGTGCTTAGAAATCAGACCTCTGAGGGATTTGAAACCTTTGAGTATATATACGAAGAGGGTATAACTGACTATGTAAAGGAAATTGCAGCAGGGGAGGCTATGACCTCGGTTCAGTCCTTTACAGCCGAGAGCCGCGGAAGAGATAGAGAGGATAAGCCTGATTACAAGGTTAAAATGTCGGTTTCTTTCTGCTTTTCAAACCGCGTCAATATGATAGAGTATTATCATAATTCAAGCTTCTTAGAGCATGGCGGCTCGCCCGAAAAGGCGGTAAAGAGCGCCTTCGTTTCGCAGATAGATGCGTATTTAAAACAAAACAACCGCTATCTTAAAAATGAAAGCAAGATAACCTTTCAGGATATAGAGGACTGTCTTGTTTTAGTCACAAGCTCCTTCTCAACACAGACCTCTTACGAAAACCAGACCAAAAAGGCAATTACAAACAAGTTTATCGCAACCGCGATGACAGATTTCCTAAAGCGCAACCTTGAAATTTATTTTATGGAAAAGCCCGACGAGGCAAAGAAGATTGCCGATCAGGTGCTTATAAATAAGCACAGCCGTGAAAAAGCGGAGCGCACAAGGCTTGACCTTAAGAAAACCCTCACTGTGAGCGGCGATGTTATGGCAAGAGTTGAAAAATTTGTCGATTGCCGCAGTCGCGATAAGGAAAAACGCGAAATTTACATCGTTGAGGGTGATTCGGCTCTCGGTTCTTGTAAGCAGGGCAGAGACAGTGAATTTCAGGCGATTATTCCCGTTCGAGGCAAAATTTTAAACTGCCTCAAAGCCGAATATGATAAGATTTTTAAAAGCGAAATTATAACCGATTTAATTAAAGTTCTCGGTTGCGGAGTTGAGGTTAAAACCAAATCTAACAAAGACCTTTCGATGTTTAATTTAGACGCGCTGCGCTGGAACAAGGTTATAATCTGCACCGATGCCGATGTTGACGGATTTCAGATAAGAACTCTTATCCTGACAATGCTCTACCGCCTTGTTCCGACGCTTATTGAGGAAGGGTATGTTTACATTGCTGAATCGCCCCTTTTTGAAATAACCACCAAGGAAAAAACTTATTTTGCCTACACAGAGGCGGAAAAAGCCTCTATTTTAAAGAAAATTGAGGGACAAAAATTTACCATTCAGCGCTCTAAGGGACTTGGTGAAAACGAGGCTGAAATGATGTGGATGACCACTATGAACCCCGAAACACGCCGTCTTATCAAGGTTATGCCCGATGACGCAGAGAAGACCGCCCAGATGTTTGACCTGCTTTTAGGCGATAACTTGGACGGAAGAAAAGAATTTATTTCGACAAACGGCGGAGACTATTTAGACCTCGCCGATATATCTTAAAGGAAAGGAGCAGAAAAATTGGCTAAAGCAAAAAAACAGCCCGAGAAAAAGAAAAGCGCGCCGCAGATAAATGCCGAGATTTCGGGAGCGGGCATAGTTCTCGATCAGGCTATAACCACAACGCTGGAAACTAACTATATGCCGTATGCTATGAGCGTTATAGTTTCCCGCGCCATTCCCGAAATTGATGGTCTTAAGCCCTCACACAGAAAACTGCTCTTTTCTATGTATAAGTCGGGGCTTTTGGGCGGGGACCTTAAAAAGTCTGCAAGCATCGTTGGCGATGCTATGAAATTAAACCCCCATGGTGATGCAGCAATTTACGAAACCATGGTACGCCTTGCCCGCGGTAATGAGGCTCTTTTGCACCCTTACGTCGAATCAAAGGGTAACTTTGGTAAGGTATATTCAAAAAATATGGCATATGCCGCATCCCGTTACACCGAGGCGAAGCTTGCTCCTATATGTAAGGAGTTTTTTGCTGACATAGATAAGGACACTGTTGACTTTGTTCCCAACTATGACAACACAATGATGGAGCCAACCTTGCTGCCGACCTCGTTTCCTAACATTTTAACAAATGTTAACCTTGGTATCGCGGTTGGTATGGCAAGCTCTATCTGCTCCTTTAACTTAGAGGAAATCTGCAACACCACAATAGAGCTTATGAAAAACCCTGCTCACGATATTTTAACCACTCTTAAAGCCCCAGATTTCCCCGGCGGCGGCTTTATTATCTATAACGCGCAGGAGCTTGATAAGATTTACAAAACGGGTCGCGGATCTGTCAAGGTGCGCGCTAAATATGAGTATGATAAATCTCAAAACTGCATTGATATAACCGAAATTCCCTATACCACCACCATTGAGGCTATTATTGATAAGGTTATCGAGCTTGTAAAGGGCGGTAAAATAAAGGAAATTTCCGATATTCGCGATGAGAGTGACCTCGGAGGTCTTAAAATCACTATCGACCTGCGCCGCGGGGCTGAGCCTGATAAAATAATGCAAAAGCTCTTTAAAATGACTCCGCTTGAGGATAACTTCCCCTGTAACTTCAATGTGCTTATAGGCACAACACCTAAGGTTATGGGTGTTGGCGAAATTCTCACCGAGTGGACAGCCTTCAGGCGCGAATGTGTCCGCCGCAGAACATATTACACCGTCACAAACCTTAAAGAAAAACTCCACCTTTTGCGCGGCCTTGAGGCAATTCTCTTGGATATTGATAAGGCTATCAAAATCGTTAGAGAAACCGAGGAAGAGCAGATGGTTGTGCCTAACCTTATGATAGGCTTTGGCATTGACGAAATTCAGGCAGAATATGTTGCTGAAATCCGCCTAAGAAACCTAAACCGCGAATATATTCTTAAAAAGACTGATGAAATATCCCGTCTGCAAGAGGAAATCTTTGATTTAGAGGATATTTTGGGTAGTAAGCGCCGCGTTGATAAAATTATTATTGCGGAGCTCGGGGCGGTAATAAAGAAGTATGGCAAACCCCGCCGCAGTGAAATTGAGTATAATGCAAGCGAGTATGTTGAGGAGCCTGAGCAGATTCCTGACTACCCCGTTAATCTCTTCTTCACTAAGGATGGCTACTTTAAAAAGATTACTCCTCAGTCGCTTAGAATGAGCGGTGAGCAAAAGCTAAAAACTGATGACGAGATAATAGCGCATATCGAAACCACAAACACAACCGACCTTTTATTCTTTACAGATAAATTTCAGGTTTACAAGGCAAAGGCGAGCGATTTTGAGGACCATAAAGCAAGCATTCTCGGTGAATATATCCCTGCCAAGCTTTCTATGGAAGAAAATGAAAAAACAATATTTATGGTTGCCACAACCGACTACAGCGGACATATAATGCTGTTCTTTGAAAACGGAAAGGCTGCCAAAATTCCCACTTCCGCCTTTGAAACCAAGTCAAACCGCAAAAAACTCACCGCGGCATATAGTGATAAATCTCCCCTTGTTGCAATGTTTGAGTCTAAAGAGGATAGAGAATATGTCGTTCGCAGCACTGCGGGCAGATATTTAATCGTTCATAGCGGAGCGGTTGCCCTTAAAACCTCGCGTAGCACTCAGGGTGTCGCGGCTATGACACTTAAGAAAAATCACCGCGTTGACAGTGTCACTCTGCTTTCTGAGGATAGATTTGCAAATGCAAACCGCTACCGAACCAAGAATATTCCTGCCGCAGGTGCAACTCTTGCCGCGGGCGATGCAGGCGAGCAGCTCTCGTTCTAAATAGTTTAAGTTTTTATATAAAATTTGCTTTTTGCATTGATTTTCTTGTTTGTTAGAGTTATAATTATCAAAGAATGAAAATCCTAAATTTAAAGGAGGATATACAATATGTTAGTATCAGCAAAAGAAATGCTTACCAAAGCAAAGGAAGGCAAGTATGCAGTAGGTCAGTTTAATATCAATAATCTTGAGTGGACCAAGGCTATTCTGCAAACCGCTCAGGAGCTTAATTCTCCTGTTATTCTCGGTGTTTCTGAGGGCGCAGGAAAATATATGTGCGGCTATACCACCGTTGTCGGAATGGTTAACGGAATGATAAACGAGCTTGGAATTACAGTTCCTGTAGCTCTCCACCTTGACCACGGTAGCTATGAGGCTACAAAGAAATGCATCGAGGCAGGCTTTTCCTCGGTTATGTTTGATGGTTCTAAGTATCCCATTGAGGAAAACATTGAGAAAACTAAAGAGTTAGTTGCTATCTGCGAGGAAAAGGGACTTTCTCTTGAAGCAGAAGTTGGCGCTATCGGCGGCGAGGAGGACGGAGTTCTCGGCGGCGGTGAGGTTGCAGACCCCGATGAGTGCAAAATGATTGCAGACCTCGGTATTACAATGCTTGCAGCAGGTATCGGTAATATTCACGGTAAATATCCTGCAAATTGGCCTGGTCTGCGCTTTGACACACTCGCTGCAATACAGGAGAAAACAGGCAAAATGCCTTTAGTTCTTCACGGCGGTACAGGTATCCCTGCTGATATGATTAAAGAGGCTATTTCTCTCGGCGTTTCCAAAATCAATGTTAACACCGAGTGCCAGCTTGCTTTCGCAGCAGAGGTCAGAAAATATATCGAAGATGGTAAGGACCTTGAGGGCAAGGGCTTTGACCCCAGAAAGATTCTCGCTCCCGGTGTTGAGGCTATCAAGGCTACCGTTAAAGAGAAAATGGAGCTGTTCGGCTCTGTAAATAAGGCTTAAATCTAGGAGAAACAGAATGGAAATTAATAAACTTGCAAGAGAGCTCGGCAAGGCAATTCAAAAGGATGAAAGATATTTAAAGCTTCAGAAATGCATTGAAGCTAATGAGGCCGACACTGGCTTAAACGAGCTTATGGCTAAAATTCAGCTTCTTCAGATGTCTTATCAGAAAGAAGCTGAGGGTGAGGGTAATGCAGAAAAGCTGCAGCAGTATGAAAAGGAATTTAATCAGCTTTATGCAGAAATTATGCAGAATGAGAATATGAAAAATTACGAAGAGGCAAGAGCTGAGATTGACGAAATGATGGACTATGTTGTTGAGCTTCTCGCCCTTTGCGTAAATGGTGAAGACCCCGACACCTGCGAGCCTCAGAAGCACGAATGTGACCACGACCACGATTGTGATTGCGGCTGCCACGACTGCCACTAATTAGTAAGATTTAAGGAAAGTGCCCGATTCCAAGTTGGAATCGGGCACTTTTTAATTGTAGCCTTTAATTTTAAAAGTTATAAAAACAAAAATAGCCTGTAAATAATTTAGAATTAACAGAATAGACGTACAGAATAAATATATAAAAAAGTTTTAAGAAAAAAGAGAAAAAGTGTTGACAAATCGGCAAAGCTATGTTAATATAATAAAGCTGTTTTGTGCTGGTGTAGCTCAGCTGGTAGAGCAGCTGATTTGTAATCAGCAGGTCGGGGGTTCGAATCCGTCCACCAGCTCCAAGCACATTTTTGTGCAGGGCAGAAAACCAAATATTCGGGAGTGTACCCAAGTGGCCAAAGGGGGCAGACTGTAAATCTGTTGTCTATGACTTCGATGGTCCGAATCCATCCGCTCCCACCAAACAAAAAGACTTGCTTCGGCAAGTCTTTTTGTTTGGTGGAATGAAGCGTTCCCTTACGGGAACATTAAGCAGCCTTCGGCTATGAAGACGCTTACGCTAATGAAGTGTGCCTACGGCACGATAAGGAACGCTTTGCTTCATAAATTCGCAAAGCGATTTTGCATCATGGCGGCAAAGCCGCCGCTTCATATTTGCGAAAGCAATGGCATATAATCAACGATAGCGTTGCTATCGTTGTATCTCATCAGTCCGTCAGGACTGTATATCATCACGCATCAGCGTATATAAAAAATAACTTTCGCAATGATGATATACAAGACTTCGTCTTGATGATATGCAATTCCTTTCGGAATTGATGATATACAATGCTTCTCATTGATTCATAAGTGAATTTATGCTATAATCATCACAAAGGAAGTGATATCATGCCTAAAAACTATTTGCTTATTTATTTAGAACAGCTTGCAACAGATATAGAAACAATCAGGGGACGGTTCTCTGATTGACAAAAACAACTGAAACCCTAAGTAAAAGCACCCGCCTGATAAATCAGTTGGGTGCTTTCTTTTTATTTGTCATGCAAAAAAAGAGCCACCATAGTTTTTAAGCCACGTGGGTTATATTGCTAGTAAACTCTATTTTTTCTTAACTTAATGACATTGCCTGCACGGGTGTTTTTTGTTTTTCCTGCACTTTAAACTGTTCTTTTTTAATTTAAGTGGCATACTATTATAAATAGCATTATTAAAAGGGGATAGGTATGATTAAAAATATCATTGCATCAGTAAACGATATGCTTTATAGCAATATTCTGATAGTTATTCTGGTGCTGGGCGGAGTGTATTTCAGCTTTAAAACAGGCTTTGTTCAGTTTCGCCTCATTAAAGAACAGTTTCGTGCCGTAACCGAAAAGCCTGAGGATACAAGAGGAGTTTCCTCGTTTCAGGCGCTGATGGTTTCAACCGCTTCGCGTGTCGGCACAGGTAATATAATAGGCGTTTCCACTGCGCTCTGCCTTGGCGGTTTCGGCTCGATGTTCTGGATGTGGGTAATTGCTCTTGTCGGCGCAGCCTCGGCGTTTGTTGAAAGCACACTCGCACAAATTTACAAAAAAAGAGGCGAGGATGGCAGTTTCGGCGGCCCTGCCTATTATATAGAGGCGGCGCTCAAAAACCGTCCGCTTGCTATTATCTTTTCCATCTTTTTAATTCTTACTTATGGTGTTGGTTTTAATATGCTGACATCATATAATCTGCAATCCACCTTTGCTCCGTATGGTTTTTATGACGAAAAGATAAGCCCTTGGATAATAGGTTTTATTATTGCTGCCTTGGTTGCACTCTGCCTTTTTGGCGGCGGAAAACGAATTATAAAAATTACTACACTTATAGTACCTTTTATGGGAATTGCCTATATCCTTGTTGCGCTTGTTATAACCTTAATAAACATAAATGTGCTACCTATGGTTTTTAAAAGGATATTTACCGAGGCATTCGATTTGAAATCTATATTCGGCGGATTTTCAGGCTCCTGCGTTATGTATGGAATAAAGAGGGGACTTTTCAGTAACGAAGCGGGTGTCGGTTCTGCTCCTAATGCTTCCGCATCTGCCGAGGTAAACCACCCCGTAAAACAAGGGCTTGTTCAAATGCTTTCGGTATTTATTGACACAATTCTTATCTGCTCAGCTACAGGATTTATGTGTATGGTGTCTGGCATAGAGCCTAGCAGAGATATTTCGGGCGCACCTTATGTTCAGCAGTCAATCAGAGCGAGTTTAGGTGAATTAGGTCCTATATTTGTAACTGCCGCAATGCTGCTTTTTGCCTTTACCACACTCTTAGGTAACCTTTTCTATGTTGACAAGGCTTTTCGGTATATTCTCAAAAAGGCGCCTAGCAGATGCTTTAATGCGGTGAGCTATGTGGCAGCATCATTTTTGATTTTCTTAGGCGCAGGTCTTAATGCAGATCTTTTGTGGGATATTGCCGACTTAACAATGGGCGGTATGGCGCTTATCAATATGCCTGTTAGCATTATGCTTGGAAAATACGCAATACGCGCCCTCGATGATTACACCTTTAAGCAAAAGCTCGGCAAACCTCTTGATTTCTATGTAAAGGATATCAGCCTTCCCCACAAGGTAGATTATTGGCAAAAATAAATGTTTAAAAAAAAGCCACCCGTACGGGTGGCTTTTTTGGGTTATTTATTCAGTGAACTCTTACCGCTTGCCGAGTATAATTTATCGGTACAGTAGCCTTTTCCAAACATTAGGTCATATTGCAGTAGGCGGTGCTTTTCAAGCCAGCTTTTTGAGTCTTCGTCTATTTCGTAGCTTGCTTCTCCGTTTGTATCGAGGTAAAGCCCAAGAGCAGTTCCGCGATAGGAGCTCTGCTGCTCTAATAAATAATCAAAGAAAAGAGGCTTATCTAAATCATACCACTGGCAAACAGAGGGAATAAGCTGATAAAAGCTCATTCGTGGCGCTGTGAAATTAAGGTCTGTAAAATTATCCCAGATAAAGAAAGGTGTGGTGTACTTCTTTGCCATATCGGTAGCGCTTTTTTCGGGGTCACCCATATATCCGCTCTTCATATAAATCTCGTCGCTACCGCCGAGCGAACCTAAATGGTCACCAAACATACAGATAATGGTTGGTTCATTTACGCTTGAAAAATAATTTATAAGCTTATCGAGTGCAATATTTGCATCGCGGATTCCCGTTGCATAGGTGATAAGAATTCCTTGCTGCTCGCTTGAAAGCTCGTCACAGGAAAGACGGGCGCGGTAATCTTCAAGATATTGTCCGTCAGTAAATGAACCGTGGTTTTGCATCGAAACCGAGAAGTTAAAGAAAGGCTTTCCCGTTTCAAGATTGGCTTCGTACTCGCGTATTATCATCTTGACAAGCTCATCGTCCTTAATAAGACCTCTGCGGCGTAGCGGGTCAACGAAATCCTCTTCGGCTAAAAACTTATCAAATCCCATATTGGGGTAAGCAACATCTCTATTCCAAAACTGCTTTCCGTAAGAGTGAATTGCAACTGTGTTGTAGCCAAGCTCCTTTAAAAAGCGCGGATAACTCACCGTTTCGGTGTTAAAATACTGCTGATACGGAGTGCAGCCTGCGGGCAGATTTGCCATAGAAAAGCCTGTCAAAACCTCAAACTCGGAGTTGCAGGTGCCGCCTCCGAACTGTGCTCCCAGAAGTGTTCCCGAAACGTAGTGCTCTTTAAGAAAGTTTGTGGCACCGAAAATATCATCGTAGTATGTCACATTTTCGCAAAGAGAAATATCGGCATAGGATTCGCTCATCAGATAAATGATGTTAGGCTTTACCTTTTCATCGCTAAAAGAGTCGGTTTTAATTTCAGAAACCGCCTCGCTTACCGAGGTCATATTGTAGTCATTTGGCTTTTCGGGAAGTATATACTTTGTGTTCATAACAAAGGACTGCACAAAACCATTTCTTCTGCAGGCGGCAGCCTGACGAAATGCACTTTCCTTAATTCCGAAAAAGTCCATAACCACAGAGTTATTAAGAACAAATAAAAGGTAACAGGAGAGAACAGCAAAGCTGACAACTGCCTGTATGCTGACATTTATTCTGCGCCTTTTGGTTTTTGGAGCTTTGGGAATAAGTTTGTTCTTAAATAAGACTATGTGCAGTGTGAGCAGTAGAGCAAAAAGCCCTAACACAATACCGAATGATGTATACATTGCGGCAGTAGGAACAAGCTGCATTTCGCTCGAAATATCCGCGGCCTCCGAAACAATTCCTAAGTCCCAAGGGTAAAGAGGCTCACTGCGGTATGAGCTTTTAAAATAAGAGGCGGCAGAAAGCCCCAAATCAACAATTCCTAAAATGAGAATGGGGAAATCTATCCTTCGCATAATTGTAAAAAGAAAAAAAGATATGAAAAAGAAGAAAATTGAGGTAAAGAAAAAGGGATAAGGATAGCTGCCAATCCAGTTTACTGCAGATATAAAGCTGCCGCGAACAACCCACTCGGTGAGTAGTGTGAGCGAGAGCGAAAAGAGCATAAGAATAAGAACTCTGACAATGGTAATATCGTGCTTCTTTATAAAACGTGCACATCCTTGTTTAAATTTCATTTTGTTCTCCTTTTGACTGAGGAATTTGCTGACTTACATCATTAATTGAAAGCTCTCTTATATAGTGCGATGGGGGAACTCCCTTTATTTTCTTAAACACCCTTGAAAAGTAGAGCTGATCGTCAAAACCAACCGAGCTTGCAATTTCGCCTATCGAAAGGGGCGAGGTTCGCAGCAGAATACACGCCTGATTTATGCGGAACTGAGTGAGATATTCGTTGGGAGAAAGTGATAGATGCCGCACAAATATTCGGTATAAATGACTGCGGCTTAGCCCTACGTGGTTTGCGATATCAGAAACATCAATAGGGTTTGAAAAATTGCGCTGAATATATTTTATTGCATTTTTGACATAAAGACGGGCTGGTGAGGATTCAGGCTGTTTTTTCGGAGCAGCCTTTATCATTATTGAAAATGCCTCAAACAGCTTAGAAACAGTCATGGTTTCCTGCTGCGCGCTTGTTTCAAAATTTTCATATATGCTTATAAATGAGTGCTTTAGATTAGAAATCTCGTCAGAAGCTATGGTTATAATGGGATTGTCTTGCTCGAATGCAGTAAGGTCAACGAGCCTTGAGGCATCTGCGCCGTTGAAACCTACCCAACAGTACTCCCAAGGGTCATTCTCGTCAGCACAATACGAAACGAGTGTCTGAGGATATATTATAAATGCACTGCCTGCCGATAGTGTATAGGTTTCGCCGCCGACTGTATAGTACCCCTTGCCCGAAATCACTAAATGTATTAAATAAAAATTGCGAACGGCAGGGCCCCAAAAATGTCCGCCACTGCACTGCTGATGACCGCTGTTATAGACATTAAGACCAACATTTTCCAGCATAGGAGAATACAGTGAATATTTAAAATATTTCTGTTTCATAAAATCACCCACTTTTAAGGGTATTATACCATCTTTACTTTTAAAGTGCAACAAAACTCCATAAAAATTAACAATTTAAGAAACTCGGTTTATTGACACATAGGATATAATGAATTATACTTATAACAGTTGATTTCTGTAGGGGGGTTAAATGTGGGCAGTATCTCTGCTTTGATAGAAAAACTCACGAGCGGTGCTTTTGACAAAAGGCTCGCGCAGCTTTACTCAAGCGATGAAAACATACTACGCTATCAGAGAAAAAGATATACGCAGGCTCTTTTGAGCTTTTCAAGGCTTTACCCTTACAAAACCGATGTCTCTGTTTTTTCTGCATCGGGCAGAACAGAAATCTGCGGAAACCATACCGACCATAATAACGGCAAAACCCTTGCCGCTGCTATAAATCTTGATGTTATTGCGGTTGCCGCAAAAAACGAGGGAAGCATTGAGGTTTTCTCAAGTGGTTTTGACCCCGATAAAATAGAACTTTGTGATATAAATTATAAGGAAAGTGAAAAAAATACCTCGAGAGCGCTTATTAAAGGCATTTGTAATGGCTTTGAGAAACAGGGATATAAATATGGCGGCTTTTGCGCATATACAACCTCTGATGTATTAAAAGGCTCAGGTGTATCGAGTTCGGCGGCATTTGAGGTGCTGCTCTCTGCAATTCAGAATTACTTTTATAATAACGGAGCAGTCGATGCTGTATCTGTAGCCAAAATATCGCAGTATGCCGAAAATAAGTTTTTTGGAAAACCTTGCGGACTTTTAGACCAGTCTGCAAGCTCTGTAGGCGGCTTAATGGTTATTGATTTTGAGTGTCCAACCAGTCCCAAAATAGAAAAGATAGAATTTGATTTCAATAAAAGCGGTTATGCGCTTTGTATTGTAAACACAGGTGGCAGCCACGCTGAGCTAACGCACGAATATGCCGCCATACCCTCAGAAATGAAGGCTGTTGCAGGTTTTTTCGGCAAACAAACTCTGCGGGAAGTAAATAGAGAAGATATACGCCAAAACGCAAAGGTGCTGCGTGAAAAGCTCGGTGACAGAGCTATTCTTCGCGCTATGCATTTCTTTGATGAAAACGATAGAGTAGATAGGCTTTCAAGGGCACTAAGTGAAAATGATTTTAGTGAGGCTCTAAGGCAAATTCGCCGCTCAGGCAGGTCATCGTTTATGTATCTTCAGAATATTTACAGTAGCGCCCTCCCCTTAGATCAGGGACTTTCTCTTGCGCTCTGTTTAAGTGACAGTATACTTGGGTATGACGGTGCTTTCCGTGTTCACGGTGGGGGCTTTGGCGGAACTATAGAGGCTTTTGTTCCGAAAAATATGCTCCCTGAATACAAGAAATGTATGGATAATGTGTTCGGCGAGGGCGCATGCATAGAATTAAACATCAGAAAACAAGGTGGAACGCTTGTAATAGAGTAACAAAAGGGAAGTGACGCAGTTGAGTGCTTTATCAGTAACAAAAAAGCACGATGTTGATATGACCGAGGGTAGTATAGTCCGTCATATTATATATTTCGCACTTCCGCTCCTTGCGGGAAATATCTTTCAACAGTTATATAACACAGTAGATACGTGGGTGGTTGGAAACTATGTAAGCAACGAGGCCTTCTCGGCTGTTGGAACAACCGGTCCCATTATAAATATGCTGATAGGCTTTTTCACAGGTCTTGCAAACGGAGCGGGAGTTATCATATCTCAGTATTACGGTGCGCACCGCTATGACAGGGTGCAGGATGCCGTTCACACCACACTGTCTATGACTGCTGTTTTAGGCATCGTGTTTACAGCTCTCGGAATTTTCATGACACCTGCAATGCTAAAGCTTATGAAGGTGCCGCCAGAGGTTTTTCCCGAGGCAGAGAGGTATCTTAACATTTATTTTGCAGGTATTTTTGGGCTTTTAATATATAATGTCGGCGCAGCAATATTAAGGGCGGTCGGAGATTCTCGCCGTCCTCTCATTTTCCTTGTTGTATCGGCACTTATAAACACTGCGCTTGACCTCGTTTTTGTATTGGTTTTCAAAATGGGAGTTGATGGTGTTGCATATGCCACTGTCATAGCTCAGGGAATATCCGCACTGCTTGTTGTAACAACACTTATTAAAAGCGATAGCTGTGTGCGTTTTAACATAGGCAAACTAAAAATGCATTGGGATATACTAAAGAAGATAATAAATGTCGGATTTCCTGCTGCATTCCAGATGGCAATAACATCGTTTTCTAATGTTTTTGTACAGTCCTACATAAACTATTTCGGAGCAGACTGTATGTCTGGCTGGACGGCTTTCCATAAGATAGACCAGTTTTTATTTCTTCCGATACAGTCGGTATCACTTGCATCAACAACATTTGTTGGGCAAAACCTCGGCAGCGGCAAACCTGACAGGGCGAAAAAGGGTATACGTTGTTCTATCGTGATTTCAATAGTAACAATAACCGTTACGCTTATTCCTATTATGTTATTCGCACCGGATATTACGGCTATTTTAAACAGCAAAGCTGAGGTTATTGAGTATGGCTCGAAATTTATAAGAATAATAGCTCCGTTCCATCTGTTTGGATGCGTATATCAGGTGCTTACATCTGCGCTTCGCGGAGCAGGCAAAAGCCGCGTTCCTATGGTTATAATGATTGTATCCTTTGCGTTTTTCAGACAGATTTATCTCTATATTGTGGCAAACTTTATTTCAAACACATTTGTCCCCATTGCTATGGGATACCCTGCAGGTTGGATACTTTGCTTTATAATTACAGTAACATATTATAAATCCACCTCACTAACCTCTGAAAAAATAGTTGAATAAAAAAAATCTCCCGCTCTTGTGAGCGGGAGATTTTTGTATTGAGTTATAATTATTTCTTAAATGTGCGTCTGATAAGCTTAGCTATCTCAACTAAAGGAATAATCATAAATCCAAGAACCATAGCAACGATATACTCTTGAAGGCCTATTCCAACCATACTAAAGAGCTGTGCAATGGGGTCTATAAGAACTACAAGAGAGGTGAGAAGCAGAGAAAGCAGACCGGCTCCCCAGAGCCACTTGTTTTGTCCCTTCATAGTAAAGATAGAGCCGTGAAGTGAACGCATATTGAAGGAGTGGAAAACCTCGCACATTGCAAGGGTAAGGAATGCCATTGTTGTTCCGTGAACGCTTTCAAGGTGAATATCAAAGTTACCTGTTTCAAGATAGTGACCGACGAAATAAGAGATAAGGGTAATTATGGTAACAAGTGCACCCTGATAGAAAACTGCAAATCCGAGTCCGTCTGCAAAAATGCCCTCCTTGGAGTCGCGGGGCTTGCGGTTCATAATATCAGCTTCGGGCCTCTCCATACCAAGCGCAAGAGCAGGGAAGCAGTCTGTTATAAGGTTAATCCATAAAAGCTGAACAGGCTGGAAGATTGTAAATCCAATGAGAGTGGCAAAGAATATCGAAAGAACTTCGGAAAGGTTTGATGCAAGCAGGAACTGAATAGCCTTGCGGATGTTGTCGTAAATTCTTCTGCCCTCGCCAACAGCCGAAACAATGGTAGCAAAGTTGTCATCGGCAAGAATCATATCGGCAACATTCTTTGTAACGTCTGTTCCTGTAATTCCCATACCAACGCCGATATCAGCATTTTTTATGGAAGGAGCATCGTTAACGCCGTCACCTGTCATAGCGGTAACTTTGCCTTTTTTTCTCCAGGCATTAACAATTCTTGTTTTGTGTTCGGGCTGAACACGGGCATAAACCGAATACTTTTCAACAGCGCTTTCAAATTCTTCGTCGGAAATGGAGTCGAGCTCAGCACCTGTAATGGCCTGCTCAGCACTGTCAATAATTCCAAGTTGCATTGCTATTGCAACTGCGGTGTCCTTATGGTCGCCGGTTATCATAATGGGACGGATACCTGCACTGCGGCACTCGTCAATAGCGGGCTTGACTTCGGGACGGACAGGGTCAATCATTCCGACAAGTCCTACAAAGCAAAGCTCACATTCAACAGCCTCTGATTCATAAACAGAAGGCTCGGAAGAAAGCTCCTTCTGCGCTGCTGCGAGAACACGCAGAGCTTTGTCTGCCATAGCCTTGTTGGCGGCGAGTATCTCAGCGCGTATGTCGTCGGTCATCTCGGTTTTTGTTCCGCCGATAAGAGCGTGGGTGCATCGCTTTAAGATTTCATCGGGAGCGCCCTTTGTAAACTGAATGAGAGAGCTGTCAGCTGTTTTGTGAACGGTGGTCATCATCTTTCTCATAGAGTCAAAGGGAACTTCGCCTATGCGGACAAATTCATTCTTTTTAACATTCTTGGAAAGTCCAAGAGTTTCTGCATAGTTAACAAGTGCACACTCGGTAGGCTCGCCTATGGCGGTACCTGCCTCGGTGTCAAACTCGGCATCCGAGCAAAGTGACATAGCGTTAGCCAAAAGAGCCTCGTCCTGACCGTAATGCTCAACAACGGTCATTTTGTTCTGGGTAAGTGTACCTGTCTTGTCAGAGCAGATTATCTGGGTGCATCCGAGAGTCTCAACAGCGGTGAGTTTTCTTATGATTGCGCTGCGTTTTGACATATTGGTAACGCCAATGGAAAGAACAATGGTAACAACTGTTGCAAGTCCCTCAGGGATAGCGGCAACAGCAAGAGAAATAGCTAACATAAAGGAACTGAGGATAGCATCGAATCCAACACCGTGTCTGACAAGCTGAACTCCGAAGATAACAACGCAGATACCGATAACAAGATAGGTGAGGATTTTGGAAAGACCTGCAAGCTTAATCTGAAGGGGAGTTTTGCCCTCTTCTGCTTTTGCAAGAGCATCGGCAATCTTGCCCATCTCGGTGTCCATACCGGTGGCAACAACAACTGCCTTGCCGCGTCCGTAAACAACGGTGCTTCCCATAAATACCATGTTCTTGCGGTCACCAAGTGCAACATCGCCGTTAGCACCTGCTACGAGCGCCTCTTCCTGCTTGGTAACGGGAACCGACTCACCGGTAAGAGCTGCTTCCTCAATTTTCATGCTTGCGCACTCGATGATTCTTGCATCGGCGGGAACAGCGTCACCCGCTTCAAGAACGATGACATCACCTACAACAAGGTCCTCACTCTTAACGGAAATCTGCTTTCCGTCACGAATAACCTTGGATGTGGCGGCTGCAATTTCCTGCAGGGCCTCAATGGCCTTTTCAGCCTTGCTCTCCTGAAAAACGCCGAGAATGGCATTGATGAGAACAACAGCAAGAATGATGACAACATCTGCAGGGAACTCAAAACCGTGCTGTATTCCCTCGTAGATTTCAACTCCTGCAGAGATTGCGGCAGCAACGAGCAGAATAATGGTCATAGGCTCGGCAAGCTGCCCCAGAAAGCGAACAATTAAGGATTCTTTTTTGCCCTCAACAAGCTTATTTTTGCCGTTTTTCTCAAGACGCTCGGAAGCCTCTGCAGAGGAAATGCCCTCGGCAGATGAGGAAACGGCGCCGAGAACACTCGCGGTATCTTCTGTGTAAAATTTCATTTAAAAACCTTCTTTCTGAAAGTATATAAAAAAACCCATGTATGACAGTAGCATACATGAGTCTTGTTATTGAATTCAAGCCAGGCACTGCGCCATGTATGTTGAACTTGAAACACGCAAAGCGTGCCAACTACTCCCTCAAGAATATTTGATATTGAGTTGTTAAATCTATTATAATCCATTTACCATATTATGTCAAGAATTATTATCCTTGTTTTTATCAGCTTGGATTTTTCTGTAAATAAGAAGTCCGATACCGCTAATGAGCAGAGTGACGGCAAAAGCGACTGCGGCAAACACGTATTTTTGCTCACCAAGAGCACTTCCGCCTATTGACGAGGTGATGATTGAAGGAATTCTTGTAATGCTCACAATCAGCATCCAGGCAGAAAACTTCATTTTAGTAAGGGGGGCAAAATAGGATAAAAGGTCCTTTGGTGTGCCGGGGATAAGCATTATTATAAAAAATAATGCAGATATTTTTTTACTGTTATTAAGGAATTTCAGCGACTCAATTTTCTCTTTAGAAAAGAAAATCTCAACCAGTATTACTCCAAATCTGCGAACAAGCATAAAAATCAGAGCACTTCCTATTACAGCTCCGATAAGGCAGAGAATAGTGCCTTCTACCGCACCGAAAGCATATCCTGCGGCAATTTCGAATGGTTCGCCCGGAATAATTGCCACAATTACCTGTAAAATAATCATTCCAACAAAAATAAGTTTGCCCCAAATTCCGAAATTATTCACCCATAAGCGAAAATCTTTTGGCTTAGAAACTAATGAAACGAGAGGACTTCCTATAAAAAAGAAAATTGCAGCCGAGAATAAAACCGCTACAGCTATAGCAGCTATACCAAGCATTTTTTTGTGTTTTATTGAAAGCTCTTCGGTCATAATAATCTCCTATACATAAGTTACTATGATTATACTATCTTGCTTCGGCTATTTCAAGATGTAATTTTGGGCGATTATCTAAAAATAAGTAAGGTTTTTTTTATATATGCTTGATTTATTGTGCTTTGATTGGTATAATCTAAATAGTAAAAACGGCAAATAAAGGAGGAAAATTGCCATGTTTTGTCCGGAACCTAATCATCCCGACTACGCTTTTGACGAAAACTTAATTAAAATTACCGAGTATTCCCTTCGTGGAAAGCTGCCAAACCCTTTTCTTATGGAGGATGGAACCATTGCTGATACTCCTGAAAAATGGGCACAGCGCCGCAAGGAAATTTATAAAGATGTTATTGAGCTTCAGTATGGCACAATGCCGCCCGAGCCGGAGTTCTTAGAGGTTGAGGTTCTTTATATCGCAGCGGAATCAGGAGCATGCTCCTATAGAATTATTACCGGAACAAGAGAAAAGCCTGTAACCTTCTTGATGAAGGTTATGCGTCCCCGCACCAAAACCCCTTGCCCAGTTGTTATTGACGGTGATATGTGCTTTATGTATCCCTTTCAAACCGAGTTCCATAAGACATTTACAGATAACCAAATTACATTCTGCACCTTTGACCGCACTCAGCTTGCTCACGATATAAAAGGTGAGGGTCGCCGAAAGGGACAGCTCTATGATACTTACCCTGACTACACCTTCGGTGCTATAGGTGCTTGGGCTTGGGGCTACTCCCGTTGCCTCGATGCCCTTGAAAAGCTTGCTATTGATGACTTAAGCTTAGTTGCATTTACCGGACACAGCCGCGGCGCTAAAACCGCGATGCTTGCCGGTGTACTTGATGAGAGAGCCACAATCGTTGCTCCTAATGCCACCTGCGCAGGTGCAAACGGATGTTATCGAATAAAAATGAGAGCTATAGCAGAAAATGGCCGCGAAGCAGTCAGTGAAACTCTTGAGGATATGATGAGAGTATTCCCCTTCTGGTTCGGAGAGGGAATGGCAGACTATGTCGGCCGCGAAGAAGACCTTCCTTTTGATTCTCACTATTTTAAGGCTATGGTCGCTCCCCGTATCCTTATTGATACCGAGGGCGCAAGTGATATCTGGGCTAACCCGGTTGGCTCCTATATGACTACAATGGCTGCTAAAGAGGTTTACAAGCTTCTCGGAGCTGAGGAGAACTTGTATTGGGCATTCCGTAAGGGTGGCCATCGCCATAAGGTTCTGGATATTGAGCTTCTTGTAAATGTTATCAGTCACCTGCGAGACGGCGCTCCTATCTGTGACAGATTTTCGCGCCTTCCCTTTAAAGCGCCCGAGCTTCCGTTTGATTGGCGCTGCCCCGAAAAGAAATAATAAAAAACGAAAAAAACTGCTCCTTGGGAGACACTTCGTAAAGAGGTTTCTCCCAATTTTGTTACATATAATATAGAAGAGGCACACTCCGCAAGGAAGTGTGCCTCTTCTATATCTTCTTTTTAGTTTTACTTCTGTTTATAGTTTTTATAGCAAAAATCAAAAATTTCTTGTTTAACAGTGCCGAATGATTTGTCTTTGTGGTGGATAAGGTAGGAGTTTCGTGTGAATTCGTAATCTGAAACGGTTATTTTGCGAAGCACGCCGTTACTTAGCTGACGGGTGAGTAACGCTTCGGGCATAATGGTAACACCTAAGTTTTGTGCGGCGGCAGAGATTAGCGCTTGGTTACTTATAGATTCCATAATAGGAGTTACAACTATATTTTCAAGAGCAAAAATATGGTCTAAAAACTCACGCGATACACTTTCGTCTTCACGGAGCAGTAGGTCGTATTCGCAAAGTTCTTTTAGTGTTACGGTGTCGGGCATATTATATTTTTTGCCGCATACCGCAATTAAAGTGTTGTAGTCAACAAGGCGGGATTTTATATTTTGGTTGGATGGCTTTCCTTGGATAAAGGCAAAGTCAAGTATGCCGTTTAAAATTTTATTCTCTATTATTGAGGTTTGGTTAATGGAAATCTGAAAATCAATATCGGGAAAGTTTTCTTTAAGATTTCGCAAAAGCCAAGGTAACTTTTGCTTACCTATAGTAAGTGACGAGCCTATTTTTAAAAGCGGCTTTTTTGAAGAATTAATCGCTTGTTCTTCAAATTCGTCAAAAGCCGAAATAACTTCTTGCGCTTTTATAAGCAGGCTTTTGCCTTCGTCGGTTAAAAACAGGCGTTTATTTATACGCTCGAATAATTTCACATTGTAATTCTTCTCAATTTCGGCAATAGTATTACTGACGGCAGGCTGTGCAATAAAAAGTTCTTCAGCAGCCTTTGTCATATTGTTGTGCTTACAAACGCATATAAAAATCTTAAGATGCCGTATAGTCATAGCAAACTCCCTTATAACAATTGTAATAACTAAAATTATATGAACTATATAATATTATACTATTTTACTTATTAAAAGTCAATTGGTATAATTAACCTTGTAATAAATGAAAAGGAGAAAAAATATGATATCTTCAGGAGAAGTTATGCAGTTGATTGAGAGCCTTATATGGCTATTGGCAGGTGTCGGTGTATTCATAGTTGGTATGAATTTTATGGGCGACGCCTTGGAAAAGAGCGCAGGTTCAGGGATGAAGCGCTTGCTTGAAAAAATCAGTAATAATCGTTTTTCGGGTGTCGGAATTGGCGCGGGTGTAACGGCAATTATTCAAAGTTCGTCGGCAACATCGGTAATGGTTATCGGCCTTGTAAACGCAGGTGTTATGACGCTTATGCAGGCAACCCCAATTATTATGGGCGCGAATATTGGTACAACCATTACGGGTGTATTGGTAGCTTTAAAAAATGATTATTTCAATATGGCAATGTACCTGCTTGCCTTTGCGGGTGTTATGATGGGCTTTTTCAAAAAGGAAAAAGTGAAAATTGCAGGTAGCCTTTGTTGTGGTTTGGGACTTATTTTCGTAGGTCTTGAATTA
The DNA here is from genome assembly GCA_045655125.1 of Oscillospiraceae bacterium. Taxonomy (GTDB): domain Bacteria; phylum Bacillota; class Clostridia; order Oscillospirales; family Ruminococcaceae; genus SIG578. The sequence goes on along the minus strand of JAZOOR010000010.1, from coordinate 4,139 downwards.
ATGAGTAGCGAGCAGGCTTTCGGCAATCCGCTTGTTGAAGGCATGTTTACAGATATTTTCCAAAGAATAGATTTTCCGTTACTTTTAATCTTTGTAGGCGTTATCTTTACCGCCCTTATTCAGAGTTCGTCTGCTTCTACAGGTGTTGTAATTACAATGGTGGGCACGGGTATATTGCCGCTTGATATGGCGTTATTTATCGTACTTGGTGCAAATATCGGTACCTGTGTAACCGCATTGCTTGCATCGGTTGGCGCTAACGCTAACTCAAAGCGTGTTGCTTTTATCCACTTTACCTTTAACACAATCGGAACAGCTGTTTTTGCCGCAATAATCTGGATATTTAAGGAGCCAATGGTAAATCTTTTGCTTTCGCTCTTCCCGGGGGATGACCAAATGTCACTTCAGATGAGAGTATCCGCTTTCCATGTTATATTCAATGTTACTACCACCTGTGTTTTGCTTCCGTTTGTAAAGCAGTTAGTTAAATATTCCTGCGCAGTTATTAAGGATAAAAAGGAAACCGGAGAAACGCTTACCCTTAAATATGTTGACGACAGACTGTTAACAACACCGCCTATTGCACTTATGCAGGTTAAGAAAGAAATTGAATATATGCTCACACTTGTAGAGGAAAACACAAGGCTTTCTTTTGCTGCTATTGATAATGGCTCTGTAGAGCACAGCGAAACCGTTCAAAACAATGAAGAGGTTATCGACTACACTAACCGCGCCTTAACCCAATTTTTAATTAAGTTGTCGGCCAATGTGGAAGAAAGCGATGAAAAAATAATAGGCACATATTTCCATGTTATCAACGACCTTGAGCGTATTGGCGATAACGCTGAGAATTTCCACGAAATCGGTATAGAAATGCTTAATAAGAGTATAAAGTTTTCCGATAAGGCGTATAGCGGCATAACTGAAATGCGTGAAAGCATTATGCAAATGTTTGCTATATCTAAGGATGCTTTTGTAAACTTAAATAAAGAAGAATTACCTGAGCTTGCTGTTTTAGAAGAAACAGTTGACGGTAAGAAAAAGGCGCTTATAGCAAGCCACTTTGCGCGTCTTGCCGAAGGTAACTGTAGCGCCGATGTAAGCCCTTATTATTCATCAATAATATCGGGACTTGAGCGTGTTGCCGACCACCTTGTAAATGTTGGTTTTAGTATAGTAAATCCTACCGGTTCTCAGAAAGTGGATGCATAAAAAATGCGTTTGGGAGACACTTCGTAAAGAAGTTTCTCCCAATTTCTTTTTATAATAAAAAGACACTTTTGCAAGACAAGTGTCATAGTGGGTTACATACTTTGAAGTAATACCAATCATTATATTTGTTGCTTAAGCTGTCCGAAGGACAATATAATTCGCCACAAGGCAAAAATAACAGAGGCACACTTCCTTACGGAGTGTGCCTCTTAAGGGAGCAGTTTTTTTGCGTTTTTTATGGTTTAGCTTTAAGATATCTGTGAGCAAAACCAATATGGAGAAGGTTATAAAAGAAACTGGAAGGTAAATCTTTGATTTTCTTTCGGTAACAAATTCGTAGTTTTTACTCCTTTACAATTATAACATTTGTAGTAATTTGTTGCGGATACTTAGGGAGCAGGTCGTTAGTTATTATATAATCCATTTCGTTAAGATTTGCAATATGAAACACGGAATTTTTTTCAAATTTCTCGCTGTCACAAAGATAAACCTTTATCCGAGAGGTGCGCATAGCAACCTTTCTTAAGTTTGTTTCGGTATCGGAATTATCTGCAATAAAACCGTTTCTTGTAACACCTGTGGTAGAGAAAAACATAATATCAATGTTAAAATTTGAAACGGTGTTTTCAGCATAGCTTCCTGCAAAGGCAAGCGAGTTTTCAATAAGCATACCGCCCGTACAGTATCCTGCAATGTTGTATTTGCGAAGAAGCAGAGCAACCTGAATACTGTTGGTTATAACAATGATATTTTTAAGGTCTTTAATAAAATCAATAATGTGCAGAGTTGTAGTAGATGCGTCTATGTAAATAACATCGCCGTCCTTAACCAGCTTTGCCGCCTCGCGTGCAAGTTGTAGCTTTCCCTTGGGGTCAACCCTGTTTCTGAAATCTATCGGCAAAATAGTGTTGTTTTCGGGCATGGGTGTGGCGCCGCCGTGACTGCGAACTATAGCGCCGCGTCGGGAAAGCTCCGAAAGGTCCCGCCTTATCGTCGGCAGACTAACATAAAGCCTTTTCGAAAGATCCTCAACACTTGCGAAATTCTCTTTCTGTAAAATTTCAACCACCTGTGCCAGTCGCTCCTCGCGTATCATAACAATCCCCCTAAAAATGATTGATTTTGATTGTTTTTTAATTTTATAGCCATATATTGACTTATTTTACCATAGGTATATAATAAATTATATAAAAACCGCTCAATAAAGTCAATCAGATTACAATAATACAAGAAAAGTAATTTTTCACATAAATTACTTTCCGCTTTTGCAAAGTCATACTATGCCATCTGTGTGCTGCAAAAGAGAGGACAAAAAGGGACCACACTCCGATTGGTCCCTTTTTGTTTATTTTTTATATATACTATTGAAATATTTATAACAAAAAGGTATAATAATGATATTATGGGGATATTTGGATTTCGGAGGATAAAATATGAGAAAAACTAAAATTATATGCACAATAGGCCCCGCTTGCAGCGATGAAAAAACAATTTCACAGCTCTGCCTTGCGGGAATGAATGTTGCTCGCCTTAACTTTTCACACGGCACACACGAGCAGCACCTTAAAATGATAAATACAATAAAAAAAGTCCGTGAGGAACTTAATCTGCCCGTTGCAATAATGCTTGATACAAAAGGCCCAGAGTATCGAATCGGAACATTTGAAAACGGTAGTGTTATCCTTGAAAACGGGGCAGAATTTATTTTCACAACCGAGGATGTAGTCGGTACAGAAAACAGAGTTTCAGTAAGCTATAAAGGCATAGCTCGGGAAATGAAAAAAGGCGATATCATACAGGTAAATGACGGACTTTCGGTTTTTGAGGTGCTTGGCACTACCGACACCGAGGTCATCTGCAAAACTTTGGTTGGCGGAGAGCTTCGCGATAGAAAAAGTATGAGCTTTCCCGACAAGGTTTTGGGACAGAAATATGTAAGCGAGGCTGATAAAAGCGATATTATTTTCGGAATTAAAAATGATGTTGATTTTATTGCTTGCTCTTTCGTTTCCTGTAGACAGGACCTTTTGGATGTAAAAAAGATACTTTCTGAAAACGGCGGCGAGAAGATAGACATTATTGCAAAAATCGAAAACCGCTCAGGTGTTCAGAATATAGCCGAAATCTGTGAGGAGTGTGACGGAATAATGGTCGCCCGCGGCGACCTCGGTGTTGAAATTCCTTTTGAGGAGTTGCCCGCAATTCAGAAGCAGCTTATCCGCGAGTGCCGCCTTTTAGGAAAACGAGTTATAACTGCAACTGAAATGCTTGAGTCTATGATAAATAACGCCCGTCCTACAAGAGCCGAGATTTCCGATGTTGCAAACGCAGTTTTTGATGGAACAAGTGCTGTTATGCTTTCGGGCGAAACTGCGGCAGGCAAATACCCTGTGCTGACGGTTAGGACTATGGCAAAAATAGTAGAGCATGCAGAGGCCACCATTTCTTACGATAAGAGATTTAAGAACGCTGAGTTTAACATAAAAAATATGGTTGACGCAATCTCTCATTCCACCTGCAGTATGGCTATTGATATAGATGCCAAGGTAATTGCAGTGTGCTCGCTTTCGGGAGCAACTGCCCGAATGGTATCCCGTTTCCGCCCAACCGCTGATATTTTAGGTCTGACTACCGACGAAAAGACCTGGAGAAAGCTGTCACTTTCCTGGGGTGTTACTCCCGCAAAATGTGAAATGTTCAATTCAACCGATGTTCTTTTCTACACCGCTAAAAACCTTGCGGTATCAACATTCGGCTTAAAGAAAGAGGACCGCATTGTTATTACAGGTGGTATGACTAACGGCTCTTCGGGTAACACCAATATGATAAAGGTTGAAACAGTTTAGATAATAAAAATCCCACGCGGCTCCGCCCCCGGGGGGTTGTTTTTATTTTTTTTTTCTCTTTTTCCGGGACTTTTCTTTTTT
>JAZOOR010000009.1:0-43835 GCA_045655125.1 Oscillospiraceae bacterium | reverse complement strand
CTTTCTTAGCCATGAGGGAAAAAAACGCTGCTAAAACCTTAAACTAATTTTTTGCGGCGGCTGAAATTTCCAGCCGCCGCTTTTTTCATTTAAGAAAGGACGGAAAAATTTATGTGGTTCTGGCTATCCCTTGCCGCTATGCTCTGCTGGAGCGGCTCTGACATTTTTTCAAAAATAGGCTCTAAACAAGACGATAAATACAGCCACTGGAAAATGGTTATGGCGGTAGGTCTTATTATGGGACTTCACGCCGCATTCGAGGTTTTTGTAAACGGAGTATCCATTACACTCAGTGACATTCTTGTTTATCTGCCTGCATCTGCACTCTACATTCTTTCGATGATATTCGGATATGTTTCACTGCGTTACATTGAGCTTTCCATTTCATCACCAATCTGCAACTCATCGGGTGCGCTCGCAGCCATTCTCTGCCTTATCTTTTTAAGGCAAGAGGTCGGCGCTCTCGGAATGGCAGCTATCGGCATTGTAGCTGTCGGCGTTCTTATGCTTGGCATTGTCAATGCCCGTGAGGACGAAGAGCTCAGAGTTGAGCGCCAAAAAAATGCAAATCGCAAGTACGCAAAGAGCTTTCTTGCAATTTTGCTGCCAATCCTCTACTGCGTAATTGATGCAGCAGGCACATTTGTTGACACCCTTATATTAAGAGAAGAGGACACCGGCACAGTTCTCGACTCTGTTTTTGCTACCACTCTTCCCGAGGACACCGCAAACGTTGCCTATGAGCTGACATTTCTTTTTATGGGCATAATTGCTGCCATCTATGTTTTCGGCATTCGCCGCGACAAATTAAAACCTCGCGACGAGGGGCAAAAGCTCCTTGGCGGTGTTTGCGAAACCGCAGGACAGTTTGCATACATATTTGCCCTTGGTGACACTGCACACGCCGCGCCTGCCGCCGCAATAATTTCAGCCTACTGTGTTGTTTCTATGCTTTGGAGCCACATATTCCTTAAAGAAAAGCTTTCCTGGAAGCATTACACAGCAATAGCCATTACCGCTATCGGCATTGTAATGCTTGGAATTTTAGACCTTTAAAAAGATTTTTATGTGTATCGAATGTATTTTAAAAGGTACTTATAAAGGAGTTTTATATGCTTAAATTATGTATTTTTGATATGGACGGCACTCTTGTAGACACCATAAAGTCCATTGCCTATTTTGCAAACAACGCGCTTAACAAATATGGTCTTCCCTCTATTGAAACCCAAAGATATAAACTTCTTGTTGGTAATGGCGCAAGTGTTTTGGTGGAGAGAATGATAAAAGAGGTGGGCGGCACTCAGGAGCAGTTTGAAAAGGTGTTTCCCGAGTACAACACTACTTATGACAACGATTTTCTCTATCTCACAGAAGCCTATGAAGGTGTTTGCGATATGCTTTCCGAGCTGAAAAAGCTCGGAGTTAAAACCGCAATTCTTTCAAATAAGCCTGATGTCACCGCTAAAAAGGTTTCTGAGGCGCTGTTTAAAGAAGGCTTGATTGATGTCTGCTACGGCGCGCGTGACGGCATTGCACTAAAGCCAGACCCCGAGGGAGTTTTTGCAATTCTCAAAGAGTTTGGAGTCGAAAAAAACGAGTGCCTTTACATAGGCGATACCGCTACAGATATTAAGACCGCCAAAAACGCAGGTCTTACTAACATCGGTGTTCTCTGGGGATTTCGTGACAGAGCCGAGCTTGAGGACGCAGTCGCTGACTACATAATTGAAAAACCCGCTGAAATACTGGATATTGCAAAGCCGCTTTTAGTCTAAACCGCAGAAGCTCCGCGCCTTGCGCGGAGCTTCTATTTTTTTTGTATTAATTCCTGCTTTGGTGTTGCTTTTTTTTAAAGTTTCGGTTATAATGCTATTTGGTGGAAGTTTGATTTTTTAGAGAAGGAGACTTAAAACTATGACCAAAAATGCTACCGTTTTAAAGTGGCTTGAAGAGATGAAAGAGCTCTTAAAGCCTACTAATGTTATGTGGATTGACGGAAGCGAAGAGCAGCTCGAAGCTCTGCGCAAAGAGGCCGTCGAAACAGGCGAAATGCTAAAACTTAACGAAGAAAAGCTCCCCGGCTGCTATCTGCACCGCACAAAGCCTAACGATGTTGCAAGAGTTGAGGACCGCACCTTTATCTGCACCGCAGAAAAAGAGACCGCAGGTCCCACTAACAACTGGTGCGCCCCCGCAGAGATGTACGAAAAGCTTTATAATATAGCAAGAGGAACCTACGAGGGAAGAACAATGTATATCATTCCCTTCTCGATGGGCCCCATCGGTTCACCCCTTGCAAAAATCGGAATTGAAATTACCGACTCTATTTATGTTGTTCTCAACATGGCTATTATGACCAGAGTTGGCTCAAAAGTTCTCGAGGTTCTCGGAAATAGCAACGACTGGGTTCGCGGTCTGCACGCAAAATGCGATGTTGACCCCGAAAAGAGATACATCTGCCAGTTCCCCGAGGATAACACCATCATTTCAGTTAACTCGGCTTACGGTGGAAACGTTCTGCTCGGCAAAAAGTGCTTTGCTCTGAGAATCGCTTCATATCAGGGATGGAAAGAGGGCTGGATGGCTGAGCATATGCTTATCTTAGGTCTTGAAAATCCCAAGGGCGAGGTTCGCTACATTGCAGCAGCATTCCCCTCCGCTTGCGGAAAAACCAACCTTGCTATGCTTATCCCCCCCGAGTACCTCAAGGAAAAGGGCTACAAGGTATGGACAGTCGGTGACGACATCGCTTGGATGAGAATAGGGGAGGACGGCAGGCTCTACGCCATCAACCCCGAGAACGGATTCTTTGGCGTTGCTCCGGGCACTAACGAGAAATCCAACTTCAATGCGCTTGCTTCTACCAAGAAAAACACCATTTTCACCAACGTCGCGCTTGACCTCAACGACAACACTGTATGGTGGGAAGGTCTTAATAAAAATCTCCCCGAGAACGCTCTTGATTGGAAGGGCAATCCTTGGGATGCTTCCAAATTTGACAAGGCTGACAAATCTACCTGTGCAGCACATCCCAACAGCCGCTTTACCGCTCCCGCAGTAAACTGCCCCTGCATTTCCGAGGAGTTTGACAAGGGCGCAGGCGTTCCCATCTCAGCTATCGTTTTCGGTGGAAGACGCGCAAAGTGCGCTCCCCTCGTTTACCAGTCAAAAGATTGGGTTAACGGTGTATTCGTAGGCTCGGCTATGGCTTCTGAAACCACCGCTGCTGCCGCAGGCGCCGTCGGTGTTGTTCGCCGCGATCCTATGGCTATGCTCCCCTTCTGCGGATACAATATGGGCGACTACTTTAGGCACTGGCTCGAAATGGGCGAAAAGCTTGGCGACAAGGCTCCCAAAATCTTTAATGTTAACTGGTTCCGCACCGATGACGAGGGCAACTTCATCTGGCCCGGATTTGGTGACAATATGCGTGTTCTTAACTGGATTATCGACCGTTGTGAAGGCAAGGCTGATGCAGAGGAAACTGCTATCGGTTATGTCCCCAAGGCTGAGGATATCGACCTTACCGACCTCGATTTCGACCTTGAAACCTTAAAGAGTATTCTTAGGGTTGACAAGGACATCTGGACTAATGAGGCTGCCGAAATTGAAGAGCATTACAAAAAGTTTGGTGACAAGCTCCCCAAAGAGCTTCGCGAGCAGCTTGAAAACCTCAAGTCCGCCCTCAGATAAAACGCCAAGAACAAAAGCCACCCGCACGGGTGGCTTTTTATACCGATTGCTCTGTTAGAAGCCTATATTTTCCTCTTTAGTTATTGCACCTTCGGTTTGACAAAATCTATGTTATGTGGTAGTATAAATACCTAACATATAAAATTAAGGAGATTTATTTTGAAGATTAAAAGACTTATATTTTTGGTAACTGCGCTTGCTCTTTTAATAGTATCCTCTGCTTGTTCTAATAAGCCCTCTACAGATACATCATCTATTTCAGGCTCCGAAACAGCATCCAATACTGCATCTAACAATATTTCCACCGGCTCAGATAAAAGCACAGTTTCTCAGTCAAGTTCCCTTTCAAAAAACGATACTAATTCTAAAACAAACAACTCCAGCAGAACCGCTTCTGTCGTGCATAAAAATCCGAATAAGACTTCGTCCACAAGCACAGATTCAGTCTCTTCAGAAAGCGAGACACTTGTTCAGGCAACGCTTCTTGAAGAGGTTGAGTTTTGTACACCTAATGAGCTTTTCTTTTTTAATGTGAAAAACACTGTTTTCTCCTCGACAAGCTATGTTCCTCTCGACAACATTTCTGCCGGCATAAAGAATTTCGATCGCGTTATCTCAGGCGATGAAATTATGAGATTTAAGGAAGATTTGGAAATTGATAAATGGAAATCGCAAAAATACTATTCTCAGACCCGACCGAGACTTTCCATATATTTATCAGAAACCTTACACATAAATTTAGAGCTTCAAAACGATGAGGCTTCCTGGATGTCGATATGCTCTCCTCTTGGCAAAGCCTATTATGTCGTTCCCCAATCCGTTTATGACAATGTTCTGGATTTCTATATTAACATTGAATGATAACATATTAACTACGAAAACTAAAAAATCAGCCCGCATAATGCGAGCTGATTTTATTTTCTATTTTTCCTGCTTGTGTTTTTTGTAATAGCGGTAGGAATAGATTATTGGGGCTGCTACCATTATAATTACGACCGTGAAGAACAGCCAATAAAATGAAAATACCGAAAGCAGTATCATCGCTGTGCCGCACAAAACCCATAGTCTGCCTGCAAAGCGGTGGGTGTGGTTCCAGTTTTCTTCGTCGTTTAGGGTCCAGCTTATTTTAATTCCCATAGTAAAATTCTGAGCGCTTTTGGGAAGATAATTTCCAATTACAATAAAAAGCACACCAAAGAAAATCATTAAAATTCTGCCGACATCTAATTTTATTCCCATCGCATAGGTATACATTACACTATTTACAACAAGAGAGAGAATTGGGATTATCCAAAGAACCATTCCCATTGACTTATCGCTTATGTTTTTTGATTTGGGGTCGTGCGAGGTCACAAACACGCAGACCCACTCCATCGCCGCCAAAATAAGCGGAAGCCCAAAAACTGCAAACCATTTGCTGCTCCATCCGTCAGCCTCGTTGTTTACACCAAAATGGGTGGGCATACTCTCGGGAAGCTTATCCCAAAGAATAACTCCGACTAAAATAGGTAGTAGGGTTATTATGCTTGTCACAATAAGTGTCCACCTGTATTTTTTAATCATTATCTTCATCCCCTTTAAGCTGACTTATCCACAGCATTATTTCCTCTAAAACAGAGGTGTTAAGCTCATAAATTATAAATTTTCCGCTACGCTTATCGCGAATCAGGTCGGCCTCTTTTAAAACCGAAAGATGTCTTGAAATGGCAGCCGCCGTTATATCAAAGCGCTCGCCTATCTCTCCTGCGCTTTTGCTGCCGCCGCGAAGAATATTAAGAATTTCTCTTCTCGTCGGGTCTGAAAGAGCGCGCAGAGTGTTCTGAAGTCCCATAGCCTCTTCCCCTTTCATTTAACACTTAACTTAATTGTTAATTATATTATATGCCCTTTTTTTCTTTTTGTCAAGTGTTTTTGTGATTTAATTTTAATACCAACAGTGATAATTAAAAAGCTTTCTGAACTCTGTTCAGAAAGCTTTATTTTTTATTCTTTTCGTTTTTTATGTGTCTGCAGTATCCTACTACCCCAAAGGAGCTTGCAAGCAGCGAGATTATCAGGCAAACAATACCTGCAGGCTGCATATGGCTGCTATCAAAAAAATTCTGAATAACATACATTACTGCAAGCTGCGCCAGAACAATGGTCAGCAGCACAAGGTACTGCGAAAATTTCATATCCTGAACATACAAGGGAAAAAGCGAAGAATGTCCGCTCTCGTTTTTATTCTCCATACGCACCGCCTCCCATATTTAAGTTTATGCGGCACATAAGAAGTTAGAATTTATTTTCCCCAATATTTACGATCTAAGCTGCGATACTGAATTGCCTCAAGAATGTGGTCATCCTCTATTTTTTCACTCTGTGCAAGGTCGGCAATAGTTCGGGCGACCTTCAAAACGCGGTTATAGGCTCGCGCCGACATACCCGTTTTTTCAAAGGCAAATTTTAGCAGTTCGTTTGCATCGTCTGTCACGTTACAAACCTTCTGAAAAAGCTGCTCGGTGATCTGCGCGTTACAGAAAATCGGCTTTTCCTTGGAAATATCCTTTAATCTCTCGCGCTGAATTTCTCTTGCGCGGTTTACCCTCTTTCTGATTTCGGCAGAGGTTTCCTCCTGTGCTTTAGAGGTAAGCTCACTGTATTCAACAGGCATAACCTCAATATGCAAATCAAATCTGTCAAGCAGCGGTCCGCTGACGCGGTTTATATACTGCGCAGCTGCCCGCGGAGTGCAGGTGCAGGGCTTGGTCGGGTGTCCCTTATAACCGCATTTACAGGGATTCATGGCGGCAACTGTCATAAAATTGCTTGGGAAAGTGGCGCTGCCCGAAACTCTCGAAACCGTTACTCTGCCATCCTCTAAAGGCTGACGCAGGGCCTCAAGTGCTTCTCTTTTAAACTCAGGCAACTCGTCTAAAAACAGAACACCGTTATGCGCGAGTGAAATCTCACCGGGGCGGGGAAATGCGCCGCCGCCAGTAAGTCCGAACGGGGAAACCGTGTGATGAGGGCTACGGAAAGGGCGGGTGCGGATAAGCGAGACTCCCGATGGGAGTGCACCCGCAATAGAGTGGATTTCTGTTGTTCTGAGCGACTCCTCAAAACTCATTTCGGGGAGAATTGAGGGCAGCCTTTTAGCAAGCATACTTTTACCTGAGCCGGGGGAACCAACCATCAAAATATTATGTCCTCCCGCGGCGGCAATTTCAAGCGCTCTCTTTGCTGTCTGTTGTCCCTTTACATCGCAAAAATCGGGCACCATCAGAGCTTTCTCTGCTCGGGCATCAAGGTCGCTGAGATAAGGCTCGATTTTGGTTTCTCCAAGGAAGTGCTCTATTACCTCTCTAACGCATGTGGCGGGCAAAACATCTATACCCCTTATAACTCCCGCCTCAAAGCGATTTTCATAGGGCACAATTACGCTCTCATATCCTAAATCGCGCGCCTTGAGTGTCATAGAAAGCACGCCGTTTACCGCTCTGACATCACCTTTAAGGGAAAGCTCTCCGATAAAAGCAGTTTTGCCTGCAAGAGAAGAAATCTGACCTGATGAGGACAAAATTCCCATAAGAATTGCAAGGTCGTACACAGGACCTATTTTTTTGACATCAGCAGGGGCAAGGTTTACAGTTATTCTGCCTATTGGAAAGCTATAACCGCAGTTTTTAATAGCCGAGCGAACCCTGTCGCGCGATTCCTTTACCGCCGCATCGGGAAGTCCGACTATATCAAAGGCAGGAAGACCGCCCGAAATATCGGTTTCAACATCTACCTCATAGCAACAAATTCCCGTAAGTCCAAAGCTTTTTATACTCGAAAACAAGGTATATCCCGCCTTTTTTACATTTCTCCAATGCCGTCCCAATTTTGTTTGAGGTAAATTACTCCCGAAACAATGGTTGCCAAAACGCAGATGCCGAAAGCGGCGTCACCTATAAGTCTCAAAGCAGAGGGGAGCGCAGGAAACCAAGCGAGCAGCTGCTCTATTGCAAGTATAAGCAAAATAGCAACAAACTGCGAAACGGTTTTAACCTTGCCCCACATATTTGCAGCAATTACATTTCCCTGTTCAACACAGACAAGGCGAAGAGCCGAAACCATAAACTCGCGGGCAAGGATTATAATAATTCCTAAAAGCCAGCAGATAAACGCCGCCTTTGAGTAGGTTTTTAAAACGGTCATTCCCACAAGAGCGCTGACAACTAACACCTTGTCAGCAAGTGGGTCTAAAAACTTTCCGAAATTTGTGATAAGTCCGCGACTGCGAGCCATCTTTCCATCAATCATATCGGTAAGAGCGAGGCCGCCAAAAACAAGTCCCGACAAAATAAAGCGGGCGGGAATAGCCTCAATCAGCAGTACCGCTAAAAATACGGGGACCATTGCTGCTCTGAATACTGTTAATTTATTAGGTGTGTTCATTTGTTTTCTCCTTCTGCCACAAGGGCCTCTCCTACAAGGTCATAATCCATAGCCTCTATTATTTCTACCTCTACAAAATCTCCTATTCTCAAAGGAGCTTTGGAACCAAAGAAAACCTTTCCGTCAATATCAGGGGCATCAAACTGGCTTCTGCCGAAATAAATCTCACCGTAGCGGTCATACCCCTCAACGACAACAGTAAGGACTTTGCCTATCATTTTACTGTTATGCTCGTCAACCGTTCTTTGCTGTGAACGCATTATGATGTCGGCACGCCTCTGTGCAGTTTCGCCGTCAATCTGGTCCTCAAAATCGGCGGCAACGGTTCCCTCCTCGCGCGAGTAGGCAAAGCAGCCGACCCTCTCAAACTTTGCCTCTTTAAGAAACTCGCAAAGCTCGCAGAACTGCTGTTCACTCTCACCTGGAAACCCCGTTATAAGAGTTGTTCTCAGCACGACATTTGGGATTTTCTCGCGAAGCTTTTTTACAAGCTTTAAAAGACTCTCGCTGTCTCCGCTTCTATTCATTCTGCGAAGAATCTCGCGGTTTGAATGCTGAATGGGAATATCTATGTACTTTGCAACCTTGGGAAGCTTTGCTATTGCCTCGCATAGCTCGTCGGTTATAACCTCGGGGTAGGCATAGAGAATTCTAATCCAGACAAGCCCCTCTATTTCATTTAATCTGTACAGTAGGTCTGAAAGTGAGGGCTTCCCATAAAGGTCTAAGCCATATCGGGTTGTGTCCTGAGCCACAAGCACAAGCTCCTTAACTCCCGCTGCCGCAAGGCTTTTTGCCTCGGCGACTATGCTATCCATTTCGCGACTTCTGAACCTGCCGCGAATCTGCGGAATGGCGCAGTAGGTGCAGCAGTTGTCACAGCCCTCTGCAATTTTGAGATAGGCATAAAAGGGCAGAGTGGTGAGAACTCTATCGCCCTCAAGCGCAAGGCAGCTCTTTTCTCCAAAGCTTATCTGCGGTTTATCTTCATCCATTGCATTTGTGATAGCCTCGCATATTTCGCTGTTGCTGCCTATGCCTAATATTACGTCCGCCTCAGGAATTTCGTTTGCAAGCTCCTCTCGGTAACGCTCGGCAAGGCAACCCGTTACAACGATTTTTTTAATTCTTCCCTCTTTTTTAAGTAGTCCCATCTCTAAAATCTGCTCAATGGACTCTTTTTTTGCCGACTCTATAAAGCCGCAAGTGTTAATAATAACAACCTCTGCAAGCGCGGCATCAGAAACTAACTCAAACCCATTTTTCTTGAGGTCGGCAAGCATTATTTCGGCGTCCACCTGATTTTTGGGACAGCCCAAGCTAATCATTCCAACAGTTGTTGCCATACTGATTTCCTTTCATAAAATCTCTACTCATCAAAGCCTTCGCAAAGCTCGCGCAACACCCTTTTTATAGTGTTATACTCAAAGCCTTTTCTCGTTAGAGCCGCAAATGCACGCTGTCTGCCCTTTGGAGTGTCCAAATCATCGCGATACCTTTCTGCTGCCGCTTTAGCGGCGGAGTACTCGCCATCCTCATCGCAAAAGACTTCATCAAGAGCCGCGTTTATTATATCGCGCTCCACTCCCTTTAACATAAGCTCCTGCCTTATGGCATAGGGTCCTTTTTTCTGAGAAACCATTCTGTGCTCGCAAAAAGCACGAGCGAAAGCCGCGTCGTCTATAAGCCCTATGTCATCAAGCTCTTTTATCGCATCGTCTATTATATCGGGTGGGTAATCGCGCCTCAGCTTCTCCCGAAGTTCCTTCTCGCTATGCAGCCTTCTATCGAGCGCATACAAAAGCCTTTCTCTTGCACGGCGCACAAGGCACGCGCGAGAAAGCTCGGGCGCGCTATCCTCTGATAGCTCACTTCCCACCTTTATTGCGCGGCGGACTAGTATCTCATCGGCAAGGCTCATAAAAAACTGCCCGTCTACATAAATCCTCGAAAAGCCTTTTCTTTTTGATGGCTCAATTTTGCTAATTTCCATTATTCATCGTCAACCTCGGCATCTATTGAAGCCGAGGGGCTGCTGATTTCGGCAGTCTTTTTTACGGGAGCTTTCTTCTGGGCGCCTTCATTTTCCTCTTTCATAGCATCGCGAACCTTTTCGGTTATCTCGGAGAGAAGCTCAGGCCTTGATTCAAGCAGAGCCTTTACATTATCTCTGCCCTGAGCCAGTCTTTCTGTGCCGTAGCTAAACCAAGCACCGCTCTTTTTAATTATGTCGCGGTCAACTGCTAAATCAACTATCTCACTGATTGCGCTGATGCCCTTGCCGTAAATAATATCAAAATATGCCTCTTTGAACGGAGGCGCAACCTTATTTTTAACAATCTTGCAGCGAATGTGGTTACCAATATTTTCACTGCCAACCTTAACAGTGTCCACCTTGCGAACATCAATGCGGACAGATGCGTAATATTTAAGTGCGCGTCCACCCGGTGTGGTTTCGGGGTTACCATACATAACGCCGACCTTTTCTCTAAGCTGGTTTATAAATATAACAACAGCATTTGAGCGGGAAACGAGCGGAGTGAGCTTTCTGAGCGCCTGAGACATAAGTCTTGCCTGCTGACCAACGTGGCTATCGCCCATTTCTCCCTCGATTTCAGCCTTTGTAGACATTGCGGCAACCGAGTCGATAACCACAACATCAACCGAGCCTGAACGAATGAGCATTTCGGCAATTTCAAGCGCCTGCTCACCGGAATCCGGCTGCGAAACGAGGAGCGAATCGACATCAACGCCGAGATTTGCAGCATAGATGGGGTCAAGTGCGTGCTCAACATCTATAAAGGCAACAATTCCGTCATTTTTCTGAGCCTCTGCAGAAATATGCAGAGCAACAGTTGTTTTACCCGAGCTTTCTGGACCAAAAATCTCTACAATTCTTCCTCTGGGAACTCCGCCTATTCCAAGCGCAATATCTAACGACAGAGAGCCTGTTGAGATTGCCTCAACATTAAGGGTTGTCCTCTGACCTAAGCGCATTACTGCGCCCTGTCCATACTTCTTTTCAATATTAGTAAGTGCGAGCTGCAGAGCCTTCTGCTTGTCAAAATTTGTGCTTTTGTTGTCCTCAAGTTGTTTTGCGATGCTTTTTGCCATTGCTTTATCCTCCCTCAACGGCCTGATGCCGTCTGTTTTTTTTATTTAATCGCGCCGACGGCGCGTCTTATACCATTAAAATCCTTTTTCTCTCTTGGGCTGTGAAATCCCGCGTCCTTTAAAATATCAAGTACGGCATCTGCCTGCCTAAAGCCAACCTCAAAACATAGCATACCGCCCTCTTTTAGCTTGCTTTTATAGACCCTTGTGATTTCGCGGTAATAGTCAAGCCCGTCATCTCCGCCATAAAGCGCCTCATGAGGCTCGCAAAGAACATTTTTATCAAGTCTCTTCATTTCATCGCGCGTTATGTAGGGCGGATTGGAAGCCACAAGCTCAAGCTGCGGCAGCTTTTCTAAAACCCCATCCGAAAACATATCCCCCAAAATGCACTCTACCGCGCCGCTTGTCTGCTCAGCGTTTTTCTTAAGAAAAGAGTAAGCCTCTTTTGAGCGCTCGACTGCGTATCCCTTTGCTCTTTTTAAGCTTGCGAGTAAAACTGCAATGCAACCGCTGCCGCTACCGAGGTCTGCAAAGGCAGCATTTGTTTTGCTTTCTAAAAATTCAGACGCCAGCTCTATGAGTGCCTGTGTATCCTCTCGGGGAATAAGCACCCCTTCGCCAACCGCAAATTCTCTGCCCATAAACTCCCATTTGCCTAAAATATACTGAAGCGGTCTGCCCGATTTAAGCTCGTCTATCCTTTTTAAAAGGAGACTCTCTTTTTCTCCGTCAAACTCTGTTTCGGGGTGTGTAAGCATCTGCGTTTTTGAAATACCGAGGGTTTCCTCTAATAATATTCTCATATCGGCAGTATTGTTTTGTTTAAGAATTGAGAGCGCATCAGCTACCTTCATTACCACTGTGCCTCTTGCTTTTCTTTTGGCATAACCGCCCGCAGTGCCTCGATTGCAACTTCAAGCTGGCTGTCATCAGGCTCGCGGGTGGTAAGGCGCTGAAGCCAGATTCCAGGAGCAGAAATAATGCGGGTAAAAATATTATCATGTCTGCCGACAAACTTAATTATCTCATAGCCAATTCCGACAACAAAGGGGAGCATTAAAATTCTCAGTCCGAAACGAGCAAGAATTCCTAAATCCGCAGGAACGGCGAGGAAAACAACTATACTGATTATCAGAACAATTAAGATAAATGAGGTTCCGCAGCGGGGGTGAAACCTTGTGTGTTTTCTTGCGTTTTCGGCACTGAGCTCCTCTCCCGCTTCGTAGCAGGCAATAGTCTTATGCTCTGCGCCGTGATACTCAAAGGTGCGTTTTATATCGGGCATAAGAGCCACTGCCGCAATATAGCCTATGAATACCGCTATTTTTATAATCCCCTCAAAAACGGCGGTAAAGGCGCCAAGGTTAAATACATAGGTATTAAAAAGCTTAACCAAGGCTGTCGGCACAAGCACAAACAGCGCCACCGCCAAGACTATCCCGAGCACCATTGCGACTGCGCCGATAATGGTATACACCTTTTCTCCGAGCTTTTCGGTTAAGAATTTATCGAGCTTTGAAGGCTCTCCCTCGTCATCATCGTCAATTCCTGCAAGCTCTGCCGAGCGCATAATGGACTTGTATCCTAAAATCATAGTCTGGGCAAAGTTTACAAGGCCGCGGATTACGGGGAACTTTAGAAATTTTGGAAAAGATTTATCGCGGTTATCCTCAACCTTTTCAACTACTATTTCTCCCTCTTTTGTTCTGACTGCCATTGCGGTTTCTACGGGGCCGCGCATCATAATTCCCTCAATAAGAGCCTGACCTCCTATTGAAGTGCGAAAACCCGCCTTGCAGCAGTCTTCCCTTTTTTTCTCGCTCATAATTTATACCTCCTTGCCCGTTTCCTGTGCTATCGGAAATGTAAGTGTTACGGTTGTGCCAAAGCCAAGCTGACTTTTTATCTCAAATGTGCCACCAAGCAGAGTAACAATTTCGTCCACAACCGCAAGCCCTATTCCCGATCCTCGACGGGTGAGATTTGCTTTGTAGAATTTCTTTTTAATTTTGGGCAGGTCCTCGGGGCTGATTCCGCAACCTCGGTCCTCCACCGTTATATATATCATACCATACTCCTCGACGGCAACCACGTTAACCTCGCCGCCCTGCTCGGAATATTTAATGGCATTATCAAGGATATTTACAAATACCTGACGAATTCGGTTTTTATCACCTATTATGGGGGAAAGCATTTCGGGCTCATTATAGCTCAGAGTAATACCCTCGCGCTTTGCCCTTTCGGAAAAGGTGATTATTGCCTCCTCAAGCTCTGCTAAAATATCCATTTTTTCTTTCTTTATGGTAAATCTGCCGCTCTGCATTTTGGAGAAATCCAAAAGGTCCTCAACTATTGAGGAAAGGCGGCTCGTCTCATTTATGATAACATTAAGTCC
This sequence comes from Oscillospiraceae bacterium, assembly GCA_045655125.1. Classification (GTDB taxonomy): domain Bacteria; phylum Bacillota; class Clostridia; order Oscillospirales; family Ruminococcaceae; genus SIG578. Next base: position 30,208 of record JAZOOR010000009.1, on the reverse strand, counting down.
CTTTTGACGTGTTTTTTTATCAGAGCCCACGTCATCTAAAAGGGTTTCCCCCCAGCCGCGAATGGCGGTAAGCGGAGTTCGCAGCTCGTGCGATACCGATGAGATAAACTCATTTTTCATATTTTCGCTCTGTGAGAGCTCGTCTGCCATATAATTCACAATATCGCACAAATCTCCAAGCTCGTCCCTGTATTTTGACTCAATTCTTACATCAAAATCCCCCGCGGCAATACGGCGGGCAGTTTTTTCAACCTCTGCAACAGGTCTCATAATAGAGTGCAGAAAGACTATGTTTACAATAAGTATAAAAACCGCAATTATTACACCCACAAGAATATACATCATTGAAATATTGCGAATTTGCCTGTCAGCAGGCTCAAGAGATGCCATAAGTCTAAGTGCCAGAATATCGCTCGACTGCGATGGGGAAACCACAGTTATGCAGTAGATGTTTTCACCATTTGGGTGCTTTTGTAGGCTTTCACCTATCCGCAAGTCGCTATTGAGAGCGAAGGATAAATCCTCGTTTCCAAGCATTGTCTGAGGGGCAAATCCGCTTGAGGACATAATGGGCTTTTTGTTTCTGTCGATAGCGACAAGCTCCATTCGGTTTTTATCCGAAAAATTTTCTATAAGCTCACGGGTGCGCTCATAGAAATCCAGATCGGCATCTGCGGCATAGGCATCAAGGGTGTTCTGAATAACGCTTGCCCTTGTTTTTACCTGCTGCTGAGCCTGATTGTAATAGTCGCTATGTGTCAGAGCAATAACAAGCGCCTCGATAGCTACAAGCACCACAATAATGATTATAAAGCTTTTAAGTATCCATCTTTTAGTAAGTCTCGCAACCTTTATCACCTGCGGTGCCTCCTCTCTTTGCTATCTTATCGCTACATTATCGGCCATTTGTATCCGTATCCCCAGACAGTTAATATATATTTAGGGTTAGATGGTTCTTCTTCAATCTTCATTCTTATTCTGCGGACATTAACATCAACAATCTTTTCATCGCCGACATAACCCTCTCCCCATACGCTGCGAAGAATGGCTGAGCGCCTGAGCGCTGTGTCGGCATTTTTTATAAATAGCTCCATTATCTGAAACTCGACCTGAGTAAGCTCTATTATTTCTCCGTTTTTATATAGTTCCCTACTCTTTAAATCAAGCATAAAAGGGCCGCTGCGGAGCATTGCCGTTTCCTTTTTTGCAAAGCTTTCGGTAGCGCCAAGTCTTCGGCAAAGCGCATCTATACGAGCCAAAAGCTCAGAGGGTGAAAACGGCTTGGTTACATAATCGTCTGCGCCTATCATAAGACCGTTTACCCTGTCTATTTCCTGAGTTTTTGCCGTGAGCATTATTATTCCTATCTGCTGGCTTTGCTGTCTAAGCCTTCTACAAACCTCAAAGCCATCAATACCAGGGAGCATAACATCCAAAAGTGCAACATCAAACTTTCCGCCGCTCTCTAAAAAGGTGCTAAGCGCCTCTTCACCTGATGAAACCGAAACGGTCTGATAGCCTGCTCGCTTTAGGTTTATTTCAACAAAATCGCGGATGGCATCCTCATCCTCACAAATCAGAACCTTGCGAATCATACAGCTCCCTCCTAAACCATCTCAACTATTTTATAAAGCGTTTCCCATGTGGGACAAAGCTCACTATCCTCATCTGAAACGCGCACCGTTACAACAGTATAATCGGTGGACTTGAGAATGTCATATCCGTCCTCTTGCTCATACAGTTCCTTTTCGCTGACGCGGATACTGAAAATCTCTTTTGTGCTCTTTTCAAGACTGCCCTCATACTCATAAAACACAAGCTCATTCTGAGCCGTTATCGGCTTTATGGTTACATTTCCATCGAGCTTTTTGGGGATTGTTACCCTAATTCCAAGGGCTGTGCTGATATACATAACTGCGCTTTTTTTAAGAGCATTTCCCGAAAGCTTTTTCCAGACAGTTTTGTATATCCTTTCGCTTTCAGGCACTGCCTCATACCCCGTTACCGCCTCTTGATGAGGGACCTCTAAAATTCCGTCACCATCTATATCCTGAGTAAGCTGCGTGAGCTTGTGAATGTTTTTTTCATCGGTTTTGTCGCCGACAAGCAGCGGATTTTGAATCTGCCCCGTAGAGTTTACAATTAAAATCTGACTGTTTACACCCGAAGCATCAATTACACCGTCTAAGAAAAATGCGTTTCTTTTACTGTCGTATTTTCCTGCTATGCAGCTTTTATATCCCGTAACACGTGAGTCGAGCGGAACACTTGAAACCGCCTTGAACACACCATCTCTTAGAGATATGAGCCGCGCGTGCTGAGTTGGCTGAACTAGATTCTCGGTGGTCTGGGAGTAATTTAGGGTTATAAGCTCGTCACCTTCGTTTTCGCTCCAGAAATCCGCCACAGAAAACTCCACATATGTAGCGCTGTAATCTCGGCTCGGACTTTTTCCCGACAGCGAGTAGCAGACAAGTGTCTTTTCCCTGTCGCGCATAAGCTCCCAACCCACTATTATCTCTCTTCTGCCGCCAAAGCTGCCAACAGACACGCGGTCTATTCCCGCTGCCTCGCCGACTATGTCACAAAGAGAAGTCCAGCCCTGCTCACTGCTTCCCAAAATATTTATGTGAATAATATCCTGAGCCGTTTCCTCAGATGCAGGGCGATAAAATGCAATTACCTCGTTTTCTCCATCAAGGTTTAAATCGGAAAGCAGAAATGCCGAGCGGTTTTCTCCTGCACGCGGATACTCGAGCGAGATGTTTTCTCCCGCCGCGCTTTTCAGCGCACGCATTATCTCATCCTGCTCCTTAAAAAGCACAGGCGGAGCAATGAGCGCATCCGCGCTCGAGCGGGGCTTCTCGCAAGAAGCAAGGGTCAGGGCGCACAGCGCCACAAATGCTGCTGCTATTTTCCTAAAGCTCCCTTTCATTTTGCTCTCACCTCTCTATACTTTATTTTCCTTGCTTTTAGTTTGCATTTACAATAATTTTGCCATCCTGCGCAGTTACATTAAATGCCTTTATGCTGCCGTCGGGGCTTTGGGTGTAACTGTACGCAATAGGGTCTTCTATATATCTTCTGATTATGTGCCTTAAATCTCTTGCGGCATATTTTCCGCCATCCGATAGGGCGCAGACCGCCTCTAGAGCCATCTTGTCAACACAAAGCTCTATACCCTTGTCGGAAAGAGCAGGGCGAAGCTCGGATACCATAAGCTCGGCAATTTTTTCAAGGCTTTCACTGCTAAGGGGCTTAAATACAACAACCTCATCTACCCTCGCAATAAACTCGGGGCGCAAAAATTCCCTTAGCGCGCTCCTTGCCTTTTCAGAAGCGAGCTGCTCTGCGGATTTTTCAAATCCAAGCCCGTATCCCTTTTGGTCGGAGCCCGCATTAGAGGTCATAACAATAACGGTGTGTGCAAAGTTAACAGTTCTGCCGTGAGCATCGGTTATCCTGCCCTCATCGAGAATTTGAAGGAGAATATTCATAACATCGGGGTGCGCTTTTTCTATCTCATCAAACAAAATCACGCTGTATGGCTTACGGCGCACCTTTTCGGTGAGCTGTCCCGCCTCGTCATAGCCGACATATCCCGGCGGTGAGCCTATGATTTTTGAAACCGCGTGCTTTTCCATATATTCCGACATATCAAGGCGGATAAGGGGGTCACAACCGTCAAAAAGCTCATTTGCGAGCTGTCTTACAAGCTCTGTTTTTCCAACTCCCGTAGGACCGACAAATATAAACGACGCAGGTCTCTGTCGAGCAGAGAGTCCCGCCCTGTTTCTTGTTATGGCTCTCACGACGCTATCTATAGCCTCGTCCTGACCTATGATTTTTGATTTAAGGTTAGTGCAAAGGGTGTGAAGTCTGTTTCGCTCAGTTTCCTCTATCTTTGAGGCAGGTATTCCAGTCCACAGCTCGATAACATTTGCCAAATCGGCTATTGTAACCTCGGTGCGAAGTGCATCGAAATCAATCTTCTCGACCTCCTGCTCAAGCCTGCAAATATCTGCACGCACAAGCGCAAGCGCCTCATAATCAACAGTTTCCTCCTGAGAAAGACTGCCCTCGCGGCTTTTAAGCCTTTTGAGTTCTCCCTGACGGCACTCTGCCTCGCTCCTCAGCTTATTTCTAAGACAGGCATATGCGCATGCCTCGTCAAGCAGGTCAATGGCCTTGTCAGGAAGAAATCTATCGGTGATATAGCGCTCGGAAAGCTCAACAACGCGCCTTACAATATCATCGCTCACTCGCGCCGCGTGATACTCCTCGTAATAGCTCTTGATACCGCATATAAGCTCTATACTCTCTTGTATAGAAGGCTCCTCAACCGTTACAGGCTGGAAACGACGCTCAAGCGCGGCATCCTTTTCGATATATTTGCGGTACTCTGAGAAGGTGGTGGCGCCGATAACCTGAATTTCACCTCTCGAAAGAGCAGGCTTTAAAATATTGGCAGCGTTCATACTGCCCTCGGATTCGCCCGCTCCCACAAGATTGTGAACCTCGTCAACAAACAGAATGATATTTCCTGCGCGCTTTACCTCGTCAACAAGTCCCTTTATGCGACTTTCAAACTGTCCGCGGAACTGTGTTCCCGCCACAAGAGCGGTAAGGTCTAAGAGATAAAGCTCTTTATCGGCAAGCCTTGCGGGAACATCGCCTGCCGCAATTTTAAGGGCAATTCCCTCAACCACTGCAGTTTTTCCGACACCCGGCTCACCAATAAGGCAAGGATTATTCTTGGTGCGGCGGCAAAGAATTTGAATTATCCTTGAAATTTCCTTTTCTCTGCCGATAATTTTATCAATTTTCCCCTCGTTTGCCTTGCGAGTTAAATTATCGCAAAAGCTCTCGAGATATTTGAATTTACTCTTTTTCTTTTTTGTATCCTCTTTTTTAGAGGCGCTCTCTCCCTTCTCATTTTCGCCGCTTTCTGTGCTTTCAGAAAGAGCATCGAGCGGGAAGGTTTGGGCTCCGCCTGCCTCAAAAAGCTCGGAAAAGCCTTCACCGTTTTCTCCCATCATATCGGTCATCTGCTCGGTAAGCATATCTATCTGCTCGTCAGTAAGGCCCATTGATTTTATCATATCGTTAACGGGGCCAATACCGAGCTCCTTTGCGCATACGAGGCAAAGTCCCTGACTTTTTTTAGAATTGTCGCCGTCCATCGTTGTCATAAAAACAACAGCGGGCCTTTTTTTACAACGCGAACAAAGCATAGAGTAGTTTCTCCTTTGAGTGTGTTTGCTATATTATATTTGTTTTTGCGGCTTTTTATTTTTCTGCATAATCTTCTTAAATTCACGGATATACTGCAAAAATGCAAACAGCATAAACAGTGCCGCAACAAGAACCATTACAAGCGCGGTTTCTGTTGATATACCATCAAACAGTGAGAGTGCCGCCATAACAACATAAAACACTGCCGTTGCCACCTTGCCATACCATTTTGAGCCTTGAATTGTAATGTTGCGGCGCAGGATAAGAAATCCGCCCACAAGCATTAAAAATTCCTTGACCACAAAGAACATCAGCGCCGCCGCAAGAGTTGCGCTCTGCATCTTTATTGCAATACAGATAACAACCGCTACCTGAGTAAGCTTATCGGCAAGGGGGTCGAGGATTTTTCCAAGATCGGTAATCTGATTGTATTTGCGTGCAATTACTCCGTCAAACAGGTCGGAAAGTCCCGAAATTACAAGTGCCGATGCCGCATAGGCATAATATATCCTGTTAGTGCTGTCTGCCATCATATAGAATACTATGAATACAGGTATGAGTAAAATTCTGAAAATAGACAGCAGGTTAGGGATGTTTAAATTTTTAATCTGTTTGTTTTCCATTTCTATGTCCGCTTCCTTTGTTTTTAGCTTAAAGGTTAGGGCTATTTTGATAACATAACGCTATCTAAAATCGCATTTAAAGGATTTACGATAGCTAAATTTTTCATAACAAGCGAGGACTGTATAGTTTCAGGTGTTACGACACCGAAAAGGGTTCCGCTGTCACCGATGAACGCTACAAGCAGCCAATTAAGAATTATAACAACAATAATTCCCTTTACCGCGCCTATTATGCCGCCCAGCAGCGAATTTAAGGAACCGAGCAGAGGAATTTTGTTTACGAGCTTTAGAGATTTTGAAACCAGAGTGCATATAAGATAAAGGATTAAAAACAAAACTACAAATACTATCGCGGATACCACCGAAATCACCGGCGGCTTTACAACCTCTTCGGTGATGCTTCGCGCAAATGCGCCGACATCCGCGGTGTAAACCTCTTCAATCTTATCCGAAAGCTCCTGCCTTTTTTTCTCAAGCCCCAGAGTGTTCTTTAAAAATTTAGGAGCATCCTCGAGCGCTTTATCTACAGCCTCAAGCATCTGCTGACCTGACAGCGCAGACTCCTTAATTCCATCGGTGTAGTTTGTAATAGTATTCTCAATGGTGGACTCTACAGGCTTTTGCACAAAGCTTGTATAGGCAAGATTTGCGACAGGCTTACAAAGCACTCCCGCAAGCACAAGCGCGATGAATACTCCGAGAAAGCCTACTACCGTTTTGGCAAAGCCATCCTTGCTTCCCTTTCGGAAAGAAAGAAGGAAGATTGCAACTAAAATAAGGTCTAATATAATTCCTATTACCCAGTTCATAAAAAGCACCTCTCAAAATTTATCACATATTAGGACGCAGTATTTCTGATGCGGCTGTAATAACATATACTCCTGCCGAGTTTGCGCAAACACCTACGCCGTCATCGGCTATACTGTAGTCTGCGCGTCTTACGGCGGTTGAAGCATCGTACAAAAGTAGGTCAGTTTCAGTAAGTAAATAAATATTATCTCCGCTGCAGGCTATGTCCACAACCAAACCGGAAACCGCCGCCTGCGCTTTAAGCTCTCCCTCTTTCCCAACGACACAGAGAACGCTGAGGCTGGGGTCATTTACATCGTGAAACACCATCGCAAGTCCGCGGCTGCACTGTGCAGTGCCGATAAGTCTTTTTTCCTCAAAGGCAAAACTGCCTTTTTTTTCTCCATCTGAAGAAAGCTCCAGAAGCTGCGCGTCGGTAACTACTGTAACCTTACTTTTATCGCAGGAGAGCGAAAGCACGATCTCGTTTTCAAGCTGATATGAAAACAGCGCCTCTGACTTGCTTGTTGAGAAATAGTATATGCCCGACATTATTTTTCCGCCCTGTGTATACACTGTGGCGGCAACAACGCGGCTTCCATCCTCTGAAAGTGCGACAGACGAGATAACTCCCACCGATGGAGTCCACTTAAATACCGCATTTGCATTTTTATCATACACCTTAAGTTCTGAGGTGTAGACATCTGACTCTGTTGCAATAACAAATTTTCCGTTTTTTGAGATAGCGCCCGTAATAACTGCGTTATCAGTTTCGAGCGTTGCGGCAGTCTTTGTCTGTGTTTCAACCGAAACAACATTTCCTCCCACAGAATAAACAAGAACATTATCCCCGTTTATCTTGGACTGAATATTCTTCTTTGCATGCTGAACGCTTCTTATTTCTCTGCCACGCGGAGAGTAGAAGTACAGATTGGTCTGATTGGTAAGTACTATGTTTCCGCCGACATTGTCAAGCGCTATGGTGTCACCCGAGGGAAGCTTTATAGGGAAGCCCTCCTCCTCGCCGCCTGCATTTATTGAACCGGACAGCCAATTTGAAATTGCATCGGGAGTTAGCGAATCCCTGTTTATAAATACTATAACCGCAAGTGATAGCAAAATCACTAAAAGTGATATTCTCCTGACAGTTTTAGCGCGTTTTTTCCTTCTCATAGACTCGCGGATATCCTTTATTTCTGCCAAAGCTTTACCTCCTCTCCATTTTCAAACGGGTCTTTTTCGTAAATTACACGGTTAAGATATAATCCGCAAGCAGAAGCGGTTGCGCCCGCTCTGCTACGATTTCGGCTTTCTATAATCTCAGGAATACTTTGAGCGGAGATTTTCCCCTCATTTATCCAAAGCAGAGTTCCCACCATTATGCGAACCATATTGTAGAGAAACCCATCTGCTCTGAAGGTAAATACAACGTCATCACCGCGTCTTTTAACCTCAGCAAAGGTGACTGTGCGCACATGGCTCTTGGCTCCGTCACTCGACGAACAGAATGCCGAAAAATCGTGTTTTCCCAAAAAAGCCTTTGCCGCGCGGTCTAATTTCTCCTCATCAAGTCTGCAAATGCCGTACCTGAAGGCTCTGCCCTCGCAAAAGGGGTCCTTTTGGCGAGTGTTTCTTATTATATATTGATATTCTTTTTCACTTGTGTTGTATCGTGCGTGAAAGTCGCTCTCTGCTTCTGCCACCTTAAAAACTGCGATATCATCAGGCAGATAGTGATTGAGAGCGCCCTTTAGTTTTTCGGTTGTTATGCTGTTTTCGGTTTTAAAATGAAATACATACTCTGCCGCCGAGACACCTGTATCAGTGCGGCTGCATCCAAATATAACAGTTTGCTGCCCTAAAATCTCTGAAAGTGCATTTTCGATAACCTCCTGCACCGTCAGAGCATTTTGCTGGCGCTGAAAGCCGTGATAGGCAAATCCTAAAAAGCGGATTTTTACTGCAAGTGTTCTCTCGCTCATGCGGCTTTCATCTCCTTTTTATATAAGTTTATCTCCTGCAAATCTGAGTAGTAAAACTAAGGCTAAAATCAGCAGCATAACAGCCAGTGCGACATAATCTCTTGCGCCTGCTTTAAGCTGCTTTAATCTTGTTCTGCCGATACCATTGTGGTAGCAGCGGCTCTCCATTGCTATTGCAAGGTCACCTGCGCGCTTTATGGCTGAAATGAAGAGCGGAATTAAAATGGGCATAAGCGCCTTTGCGCGAGCCAAGAGGTTTCCGCTTTCAAAATCTGCTCCTCGCGCCTTTTGAGCCGACATAATTTTCTGGGTTTCCTCAATAAGTGTGGGGATAAAGCGAAGAGCAATGGTCATCATCATAGCAAGCTCATGTACGGGAACCTTAACAGCCTTAAGCGGTGAGAAAAGGCTCTCTATACCGTCGGTAAGCTCGATTGACGAGGTTGTGTAGGTTAAAATGGCGGTTCCCGCAATAATCAAAACTATGCGGAAAATCATAAACAGCGCCATTACCGCTCCCTCTCGGGAAATTTTTATTATCCAGAACTCGAGTAGCAGAGTTTCTCCCTGATAGAAAAGCAGGTTAAAAACCGTCATAAACAAGACTATGGGGACTATTGGCTTTACTGTTTTTGCAAGCATCTTAAACGGAATTTTTGAAATCGCATAGGTTATAAGCACAAATGCGATATTAACAAGCATTGCCAAAAGAGTATTTGCGCAAAACAGCATTACAACAAAAACGACCGTGAAAACCAGCTTAAAGCGCGGGTCAAGCCTATGAACTACTGAGTTTGAGGGGTACATTTGTCCGATAGTTATATCGCCTAGCATAAGCTGCTGCCCCCTTTCCCGCATTTTTCACAGATAATCTCTGCCGCTCTCTGTGCGGTGTAGACATTATCGGGAAGGTCAAATCCTTCGGAAATAAGCTTGTGAAAAATTCTTGTTATGGGCGGCACGCTCAGTCCGATTTCGGAAAGCTCCTGTGTTTTCCTGAAAAGGTCATCGGGCTTTCCCTCGAAAAACAGCTTTCCCTCATTTAAAACAACAACTCTATCGGCATATTTTGCCGCAGTTTCCATTGAGTGTGAAACTATGATAACAGTGCTGCCTGTGTTTCTTCTATAATCATCAATAAGGCGCATTACCCTGTCTCTGCCTCTCGGGTCAAGCCCTGCGGCAGGCTCATCGAGCACAAGCACCTCGGGGCGCATAGCGATAACTCCCGCGATAGCAACTCGCCTTTTTTGTCCCCCCGAAAGCTCAAACGGGGATTTTTTAAGCAGCTCAGGGCGGATTTCGAGTGCCTTTGCCGCCTCAATTACCCGTCCCTTTATCTCTTCATCAGAAAGGCCCATATTTTTAGGGCCGAAAGCAATATCCCTGTAAACAGTTTCCTCAAAAAGCTGATACTCGGGGTACTGAAACACAAGTCCCACCTTGAAGCGAGCGGCGCGCAGGTTGTAGCCCTTTGCAAAAATATCCTCGCCGTCTAAATAAACACTGCCGCTCTCAGGGGTGATAAGTCCGTTAAGATGCGAAACGAGAGTGGACTTGCCGCTTCCTGTGTGTCCGATGATTGCAACAAACTCGCCTTTTTCTATATTAAAGCTAACCTTATCAAGAGCAACCTTTTCAAAAGGTGTGCCCCTACCGTAGCAATATGTCAAATCACTTACCTTAATGATGGACATTATTTTCCTCCAACCTTAAAAACCTATTTTGACAGTATTTCGCGCAGTTTTTCTATGCACTCCTGCTCGCTTATTATGTCGGGAGCAATCTCAATGCCCGAGAGTGCAAGCTGAGCGCATAGCTCTGTTACCGCAGGAGTGGAAAGTCCGACACTCTTAAGCTTTTCCCTTTCGGAAAACACCTCTCTTGGTACTCCATCCAAAAGGAGCTCGCCGTCATTCATTACAACAACTCTGTCGGCAAGCGCTGCCTCTTCCATAAAATGAGTAATTAGTATAACAGTAATACCCTCTTCTTTAGCAAGTCGCACAACAGTTTCCATAACCTGCTCTCTACCCTTAGGATCGAGCATTGCGGTCGGCTCGTCGAGCACTATGCATTTTGGCTGCATAGCTAAAACTCCTGCAATAGCTACCCTCTGTTTCTGTCCGCCCGAAAGCTTATGGGGCTGATGGTGGCGGTATTTATACATTCCGACATTCTTTAGCGCCTCGTCAACTCTGCGGCGGATTTCACTCGGCTCCACACCTAAGTTTTCAAGCGCAAAGGCGACATCCTCTTCAACAATGGTGGCAACTATCTGGTTGTCGGGATTTTGAAACACCATTCCGACTCGGCTGCGAAGCTCAAAGAGCCTCTCTTCGTCGCGGGTGTTAATGCCGTCAACAATAACATCGCCTTCGCTTGGGAGCAGTATACCATTAAGGTGCTTGGCAAGGGTGGATTTTCCGCTGCCATTATGCCCCAGCACTGCGACAAACTCACCCTCATTAAATATCAGATTCAAATTTTTAAGCGCAACAACTGTTTCCTCGCCCTCACCATAAATGTAGGACACATTCTCACAGCTTATAAATGCATTAGCCATTTTCTATTCCTTCTCTTATTTTCGCTGCCATATTGCAGTGCTTCCGCAGGGCAGACACTGACCTGTTTTTTCAACCATAAGTCCTATCTCATCGGCAGAAAGCTCTCCGCCTCTGTCCTTTGCAACCGTCTGGCTGAGAACATATTTCATAACCGAAGGGGTTAACCCCGCCGTGTATGAATTTATCACAAAGAAAAGAGGATTATCACTGAGCACTCCTGCACAAAGCTCTACCAAATCATAAATCTGGTCTTCAAGCTGCCATACCTCGCCCGACGGGCCTCTGCCATATGACGGTGGGTCCATAATAACGGCATCATATCTTCTGCCGCGGCGAATTTCGCGCTCAACAAACTTTTTACAGTCATCAACTATCCAGCGGATAGGCTTATCTGCAAGCCCTGAAATCGCGGCATTTTCTCTTGCCCACGAAACCATACCCTTTGAGGCATCAACGTGGCACACCGACGCTCCTGCCTTGGCGCAAGCCAAGGTTGCACCGCCTGTATAGGCAAAGAGATTCAAAACCGAAACTTCTCTGTCTGCACCCTTTATTATCTCATCGAAGAACTGCCAGTTTACAGACTGTTCGGGGAAAACACCTGTGTGCTTAAATCCGGTGGGGCGCACAAGCATAGTAATATCACCAAAGCGAACATTCCAGCTCTCAGCGGTCTTATTAAAAATCTCCCAATGTCCGCCGCCTTTATTGGAGCGGATATATCGGGCATCTGCGCTGTCCCACTCGTCTCCCTTTGGGGTTTTCCATATTATCTGCGGGTCGGGTCTTATAAGCGTTACATCTCCCCAGCGCTCAAGGCGCTCCCCGCATGATGTATCAAGTAATCTGTATTCTGAAAACTGCGTGCTGTATCTCATAATTTCTCCTGATTTTTAAAATGAAATCTGCGCATCGTTGCTGCTGGGCATAAGTCCTAAATGCTCATATGCAAGAGCTGTGGCGCATCTTCCCCGCGGTGTGCGGCTTAAAAAGCCTATCTGCATAAGATAAGGTTCATAAACATCTTCAAGAGTAACGGTTTCCTCGCCGATTGCGGCGGCAAGGGTTTCTAATCCGACAGGTCCGCCGTTGTAACCCTTGATTATGGTTTCGAGCATTCTTCTGTCAATGTTATCAAGCCCCATATGGTCGATTTCGAGCCTTAATAGAGCGCTATCTGCAAGAGAACGGGTTATTTGTCCGTCACCGATTATCTGCGCAAAGTCACGCACTCTCTTAAGTAGGCGGTTTGCAATACGCGGTGTGCCGCGTGAGCGGCGGGCAATCTCCAGCGCTCCGTCCTCTTCGCAGTCAATTTCCAAAAGGTGTGCAGAGCGGCGAATAATCTCGCAAAGCTCCTCAGGTGTATACATTTCAAGGCGCAGAATAACTCCAAACCTATCACGCAGCGGTGCCGAAAGCTGACCTGCTCTGGTTGTAGCCCCTATAAGTGTGAACTTTTTAAGGTCAAGGCGGATTGAACGCGCCGAAGGACCCTTTCCGATTATAATATCCAGAGCATAGTCCTCCATAGCGGGATATAAAATCTCCTCAACCGCTCTTGAAAGTCTGTGAATTTCATCAATAAAAAGAATATCTCCCTCATCAAGACCTGTGAGCAGAGCGGCAAGGTCTCCCGGTTTTTCTATGGCAGGTCCGCTTGTTACCCGAATATTTACATTCATCTCATTTGCAACAATTCCTGCAAGGGTGGTCTTTCCAAGTCCCGGCGGGCCATAGAGAAGCACATGGTCAAGGGACTCCCTTCTTCCCCGAGCCGCGTCTATATAAATCTTTAGGTTTTCCTTGGCTTTTTGCTGACCTATGTACTCGCCCAGGGTCTTAGGGCGGAGAGACACCTCTGTTTCACTATCCATAGAGTTATATTCAGGCATTATAATTCTGTCATCAAGTCTTGTCTCGTAATCCTCTACAGGCACTTTCTGCTCCCCCTCTCAATTACATTTTAGCAAGCTTACGAAGTGCAAGCCGTATCATATCATCACTGCTAAGCGACGCATCAACACTCGAAAGCGCCGAAAGCGCTTCGCTGCGGTTATACCCCAGAGTGACAAGCGCACTAATTGCCTCGGAAAGATTATCAGCTCCCACCGCTCGCTCAGTGCGGCTATCAAAAATATTGTCGGGAGCGGAAATAACTCCGCTGGGCAGCATTTTTGAAGCTTTATCCTTAAGCTCCAAGACAATTCTCTGTGCGAGCTTAGGACCTACTCCTTGTGCCTTTGTTATCATTTTTGCATCGCCCGAGGCGATAAACAACATAAGCCTGTCGGGTGCAAATTCTGAAAGAATTGCAAGCGCTGCCTTGGGGCCTACTCCCGAAACAGAAATGAGCATCTTAAAAGCATCTAACTCATCGCGCGAGGCAAAACCGAAAAGGTCTAATGAATTTTCGGTTATGTGCATATAGGTAAAAAGCGTTACGGGGTCACCCGATAGGCGCGATATAGTCTGATTGGTGACCTGACAGCTATAGCCCACACCTGCACACTCTATAACTATAGTACCGTTTTCTTTATGGATAAGTCTGCCCGTTAAACTGTAAATCATAGGGATTTCTCCTTATTTTTTGAGTTTATTTAAAAGCTCGTAGCTCTGCGAATGGAAGCTATGCGCGTGACATATGGCAACAGCCAGCGCATCGGCAGTGTCATCGGGCTTTGGAACCTCTTTTAGCCTAAGTAGCTGCCTTGTCATTTCCATAACCTGTTTTTTCTCGGCAAGTCCATACCCTACAACCGCCTGCTTTACCTGCATAGGAGTATACTCAAAAATATCTATATGCCGCCTTGCCGCCTCTGTTATTATAACTCCGCGAGCCTGTGCAACATCTATGGCGGTAGTGGTGTTGCTTGCAAAGTAAAGCTTTTCAACCGAAACTGCCTGCGGCTTATATTTATCTAATATTGCCGCTGTTTTCTCGCTGATTTTTAAAAGGCGCTCAGCAAACGGCTCTCCCGCCTGAGTTGTAATAGCTCCAAAGGCAAGCGGAGTGAGTCTTCCGTGTGTGAAATCAATAAGTCCCCAGCCGACTATCGCATACCCTGGGTCAATGCCTAAAACAAGCACACACTTTCCCTCCCTTTGCCTTAGAAATGGGTACAATTTCCCGATTTTAATTCAACCTATATTATAGCACAAAACATTCTCTCTGTCTACATATTTTCACCCCCTAAATCCGCTAATTTTATTAATATTTTTGTATTAAAACAAAATCTTTTCCGACCAATATATTTTAGGTCAAATTACCCCTATTTTTTATTAGGGAAATTTGCCATAATATTTTTGGGTGATAATATGAACAGATTAAAAGAGCTGCGAAAAAGAAAAGGGATACACACAAATTAAAATGCAGATGCTCACGGGAATTGACCAGAGTGATTATTCAAAGCTTGAAAGCGGAAAAAGGCAGTTTACCTTTGAGCAGTGCAGAAAATTAGCTATCGCACTTGACACGAGTATGGACTATTTAGCAGAGCTTACCGACCAAAAGAAGCCATATCCTAAGAATAAGTAATAAAAAAAGCGGCGAGTTTTAAAAACTCGCCGCTTTTTTGTTTAGTTTAGAAACGGTCTCTCTTTACATAGTGAGTGTGAAGAACCTCGTGAGCCTTGTGGCTGCCGGGAGCGCCGAAATACTCATCATAAAGCTGCTTGATAACAGGGTTATCGTGCGACTTTCTGAGAGTGCTGTTCTTATCAATGTTGTAAAGAACAGCAGCTCTCTTGGAGCGTATATCGATAAAGCTCTGGACATTTGAAGGCTGAATGGGCTGTCCGCCGCCGTTTACGCAACCGCCGGGGCAAGCCATAATCTCAACAAAGTGATACTCGGCTTCGCCTGCGCGGATTTTGTCAAGAAGCTCTCTTGCGCAAGAAAGGCTTGATGCAACAGCAACCTTAACCTCAATATCTCCAACCTTATAGGAAGCCTCTTTAATTCCCTTAATTCCGCGAACCTCGTGGAATTCAAGAGACTTAAGCTCTTCTCCTGTAAGTGTTTCAACAGCGGTTCTGAGTGCTGCTTCCATAACACCGCCTGTGGCGCCGAAGATGACGCCTGCACCGGTAGAGGTGCCAAGAGGTGCATCAAACTTCTCGTCCTCAAGGTTAACAAAATCGATACCTGCGCGCTCAATCATACGGGAGAGCTCACGGGTGGTGATAGCAACATCAACATCGGGAACGCCCGCGGCTGCCTCGCCGTCACGTCCGCACTCAAATTTCTTTGCAGTACAGGGCATTACACTGACAACAAACAGGTCTTTGGGGTCAATTCCCTCTTTTTCAGCATACCATGTCTTTGCAACTGCGCCGAACATCTGCTGAGGAGATTTACAGCTCGAAAGGTTGTCAATGAAATCGGGATAATAGTGCTCGCAGAACTTAACCCAACCTGGTGAGCAGGAGGTGATAAGGGGGAGCTTGCCGCCATTCTTAAGGCGGTCAAGAAGCTCGTTAGCTTCCTCAATAATAGTTAGGTCAGCAGAGAAGTCGGTGTCGTAAACGCCGTCAAAACCGAGCCTTCTGAGAGCTGCAACCATCTTGCCCTCAACATCGGTGCCGATGGGCATACCGAATGCTTCACCGAGAGCGGCGCGGATTGCGGGAGCAGTCTGAACAATGACCTTCTTGGAAGGATCATTAAGAGCCTCCCAAACCTTTGCGGTGTCGTCCTTCTCATAAAGAGCGCCGACAGGGCAAGCGGTGATACACTGACCGCAGGAGATGCAGGCTACATCATTGAGGTCCTGATCAAACGCACATCCAATGTGCGACTCAAAGCCGCGGTTGTTAGGTCCAATAACACCAACACTTTGAACCTTGGAGCAGGCTGCTACGCAGCGGCGGCAAAGGATACATTTGTTGTTATCGCGAACCATATGGGGAGCGCTTTCATCAAGCTCGTAGTCAATGACATCGCCTGCAAAGTGGTCAACATCGTCAACACCGTAGTCACGGCAGAGCTTCTGCAGCTCGCAGTTTGTGCTGCGGACGCAGGAAAGGCACTTTTTATCGTGATTAGAGAGGATAAGCTCTAATGTAAGCTTTCTCGACTCCATTACCTTGGGAGAGTTTGTGAAAATCTCCATACCCTCAGCTACAGGGAACATACAAGAAGTAACAAGACCTCTTGCTCCCTTTACTTCAACAAGGCAGATACGGCAAGCGCCGATCTCGTTGACATCTTTTAAATAGCACAGTGTCGGAATATAGATACCGACGCTCTGGGCGGCCTCAAGAATGGTTACGCCCTTAGGCACACTGTAAGGCATGCCGTTGATTTGAATATTTACTTTTTCCATTTCTGGCACCCCTTTCCTTACTTCTTATAGATTGCGCCGAACTTACATTTCTCCATGCAAGCTCCGCACTTGACGCACTTGGAATTATCAATAACATGGGGTTCTTTAACCTTGCCCGAGATAGCACCTGCGGGGCAGACGCGCGAGCAGAGGGTACAACCCTTACACTTGTCAGCATCAATGTTGTAGGTGAGCAGCTTTTTGCAAACGCCTGCGGGGCATTTCTTGTCAACAATGTGAGCAAGATACTCATCACGGAAGAAGCGAATGGTGGAAAGAACGGGGTTGGGAGCTGTCTGACCGAGAGCGCACAGCGAGTTAGCTTTAATGTACTCGCATAGCTCTTCAAGTCTGTCAAGGTCTTCCATTTCGCCCTTGCCATCGCAAATCTTCTCAAGAAGCTCAAGAAGACGCTTGGTACCGATACGGCAGGGAGTACACTTACCGCAGGACTCATCAACAGTAAATTCAAGGAAGAATTTAGCGATATCAACCATACAGGTGTCCTCATCCATGACGATAAGTCCGCCCGAACCCATCATACAGCCGATAGCTGTGAGGTTATCGTAGTCGATGGGAGTGTCGATGAGAGATGCAGGGATACATCCGCCGGAAGGTCCACCGGTCTGAGCAGCCTTGAAGGGCTTGCCTCCGGGGATACCGCCGCCGATATCATAGATGATTTCGCGAAGGGTGGTTCCCATAGGAATTTCAACAAGTCCAGTGTGCTCAATCTTTCCGCCGAGAGCGAAAACCTTGGTTCCCTTGGAGTTCTCGGTTCCCATAGATGCAAACCACTGGGCGCCGCGAAGGATAATCTGAGGAATGTTAGCAAAGGTTTCAACGTTGTTTTCAACGGTGGGGCAGCCATAAAGACCTTTTACTGCGGGATAGGGAGGACGGGGTCTGGGCTCGCCTCTGTGTCCCTCAATAGAGGTCATAAGAGCGGTTTCCTCACCGCAGACGAATGCGCCTGCGCCGAGACGAATGTCCATATCAAAGTCAAAGCCCGAGCCAAAGATATTTTTACCTAAGAGACCGTACTCACGTGCATCCTCGATAGCTTTCTGTAATCTCTTAACAGCGATAGGATACTCAGCACGAACATAAACATAACCCTGATTTGCTCCTACTGCGTAACCGCAGATAGCCATAGCCTCGATAAGACAGTGGGGGTCGCCCTCGAGAACCGAGCGGTCCATAAATGCGCCGGGGTCACCCTCGTCAGCGTTACATACAACATATTTCTGAGGACCATCAGCAACAAGAGACCATTTACGGCCGGTGGGAAATCCGCCGCCGCCTCTGCCGCGAAGTCCCGAATCAATAACACACTGTGTTACTTCCGCAGGTGTCATCTCAGTAAGAACCTTACCGAGAGCCTCATAACCGTCCATAGCTATGTATTCTTCGATATCCTCAGGGTCGATAACGCCGCAGTTACGAAGAACAACGCGGTTCTGCGATTTGTAGAAAGCGGTGTCATTTAAGGAAATATTGCCCTCGACCTCAGCGTCGCCGGTGTCATTGTAAACAAGGCGTTCAACAATACGACCCTTGAGCAGATGCTCCTCAACAATTTCCTTGACATCCTCTGCAGTTACACGGCTGTAGAAAGTTCCGTCGGGGTAAACGATAACAACGGGGCCGAGTGCGCAAAGACCGAAGGAACCGGTCTGAACAACCTTGACTTCCTCGGCAAGACCGTTTTTCTCGATATTCTCAGCAAATGCTTTCTGAATATCAAGGCTTCCCGAAGAGGTACAACCCGTACCACCGCAGATTAAAACATGTGCACGAATCATTTATATTACACCTCCAAAAATTACTGATTTTTAGCGAAGGTGTATTCAGCTACAACCTTGCCATCTTTAAGATGCTCTTTAGCAATTTTCTTTGCCTTTTCAGCATCAACCTTTACATAGGTTACCTTCTCTTTGCCTGACTCAAAGACCTCGACAACAGGCTCAAACTGGCAGATACCGATGCAGCCTGTCTGCGATACGGTTACCTTGCCCGAGAGACCGAGGCTCTCTACCTCTTCTACAAGTGCCGAAAGAACGGGGCGTGCGCCTGCTGCGATACCGCAGGTTGCCATTCCGACAACGACACGAATTTCCTCGCCGCCCTCACGGATAACGACCTTGTCTTTCATTTTTTCTTTGATGGCGCGAAGTTCTGCTAATGATTTCATGGAGTTCTTCCTTTCCCTATTTAATTGTTTTCGGAATACTGCTCTCGCAGAAATTCCTCAATCCATTTGATTACCTCAAAGGTACCCAGCGGTGTGTCCCCAAGCACCTCTCGAAGCTCTCTTGTATCAAGAGCTGTCTCTTTTCCCTGCCACTTATGACAAAATAAAAAGTCGGTGTCAGGATGACCTTGAATGAGCGTCGTAATGCTTGCGCACACATCGCCCAGCGGGGTAAAGTCAATATGATTTTTGTAAAAAGACGCTGAAATGACAGTTCCGTGCTGCTCGGGGTACTCTTCTATATGCTTTGAGGAGAGGCTAAGCGCGCCGCCCGTCTGCTCCGCCTGCATTTTAAAGAGCGGTATTCCGAGACCCACACTTCTTGTCGTGCGCGTCGTATAAAAAGGGTTTTGAGCGGCTAAAACCGTTTCGGGTTTCATACCGCAGCCGTTATCCCGAATTGTGACGGTGAGAATTTCCTCACCCTCGTCTATCAGGATTTCGGTTAAGGTTGCTCCTGCCTTGACCGAGTTTTCTGCGATGTCGAGAATATTTAGTGACAATTCTTTCATTTCGCACCTCTCAGGTAGGCAAAAAGCCTTTCTCTGACCTCCTCGGCACTCTCTGCGCCGTCAGGAAGCTCGATATAATCCGTTTTTTCTTTAATATCCCACAAATAGTGCGCATCCGAGCTTATTATAAATCTGTTCTGAGGAATACTCGTAACTTTTGAAAGGTCGTCTCTCAAATCCCCCGAGTGAAGCTCGGCAAATTTAAAATGGGGAAACTTAGGAAAAGCGCCAAGCACAGAAATTATGCTGTTTGACTGCTTGTCGATGTGCGCGGGGAAGCACACACCTGTGTATTTTTCACACAGAGCAGGCACCTCTTCAAGCGGCAGTGTTGTGGCGTTTATGAGAAGGTTTTCCTCCTCGCCGATAACCTCATCGTTCTCATTTACGATAAGCTGCTCTCCGAAAATATCCTTTCTGTTTTTGTAAAAAATGCGCCTTTTCTCTATCTCACCATCAAATTCCATCGCCGACTTTAATGTCGGAAACAGGCATACTACGTGGATATCCTCCGCTGTGGTAAGCTCCATACCCGCAACGGCTACAATACCGTGCCTTTCACAAGCGGTAAAAAAAGCGGGACAGTTTTTGCAGGAATTATGGTCGGTAAGCGCCATTATATCAAGAGAGTTGAGCTCCCCCATTCCCGCAATGCTATCGGGAGTTGACTCTCTATCCCCACAGGGAGATAGGCAAGAATGAATGTGCAGGTCGTAATAATACTTCATAGCACATTCCCGAGCAAAAGAGCCAGTTCATAAGCGCTTTTTTCCGACGAAATGATATTTATATCCTTGTCCCTTGCGGCTTTTTCCGCCTCTTCTTCAAGGGAAACTCCCTCGGCAAGAATAACGCAGGAAACATCGGAAAGCGATGCCACCGCAATGACATTGATATTTGACATTATGGTAATCCAGGCATTGCCGCTCTGGGCTTTGCCCATTACCCAGCTAAGCAGGTCTCCACAGTAAACGCCCTCTATTTCCCTATCCCCTTGGGGCAGGATAAGAGGTTTGAGCTCTGTTTTATCACAAAGTTCCTTCACCGTCATCTGTTTCACCGACCTTATTCTGATTTTTATATTGTAAGATAGGACATTCTTCGATTTTGGCGCAGTTTTTAACCACATCCATAGCGAATGCGCGGCAGTTTGGAGCGCCGCAGCTTCCGCAATCTATTCCCGGCAATCGTTCTTTTAGCTTTCCTATCTCTGCCATCATTCTCATAGACTCCGCCATATTATTGCTGAGCTTTGAGATTGGCTGATAGGTGGGGAGATTTTCAAAAAGAAACCTCTTGTCAACACTATCCTTTTTATCATCAGGCAAGAAATTTTGCGAAACAGGCAGGTACCTTTTAAGTCCCCTGAGCCTTGCCTTTGCGATAAACGGGTTTTGCACCGTCATAACTCCGCCGACGCAGCCACCTGTGCAGGCATTAAGCTCAACAAACTCAAGGTCGGGAATGCTTTCGTGCTCTATCTGGTCAAGAATGTGAATAACATTGTCAATCCCATCAGCCGCAAGGTAGCTTTCATTAAAGATAGCCGTTGCCTCGCCGCCGCTTGTCGCCCAGCCTATTCCTATTACCCCTGAGCTGCTCAGAGGGGAAATATCACTGGAGCTTTTCATCGCGCCGAGCAGCGAAAAGTAAATATCGCTTATCGACACAACCACGTCTACCTCGCTTTTATAATCCGCAAAGCCATTATTAACATAGCTTGCTTTTGCGGGACAGGGCGAGATGAAAAACACGCCTATATCGGAGCTTTCAAGCTCAGGATGCTCTCGCAGTGCCTTTTCTCTTGCAAGACGCGCTGCGACCTCCATCGGCGGCAGCATATGTATGATATTTTCAGAAAGTGTTGGAAATCTCAGACCGATAAGCCTTAGAACAACAGGGCAAGCCGAGCTTATTGCAGGTTTTTTGACATTGTTTTCTTTAAGATAGTTTCTTGTGTAGGCAGAAACAAGCTCTGCCGCCGCGGAAACCTCAAAAACATCGTCAAAACCAAGTTTTAAAAGCCCGTCAAGCACATAGTCAACATCATCGAGATTTTCAAACTGCCCGTAAAGAGTGGGAGCAGGGAGCGCAATATTATATTTAAACCGCTCCATCTCGGATAGACTTGCGCATTTTGCTTTTTTTGCCTTGTTGGGACAAACGCGGATACACTCACCGCAGTCGATACACCTGTCCTGATTTATAACGGCGTGATTATCCCTGATACGAATTGCCTCTGTCGGACAGCGGCGCAAGCAGGTTGTGCAGCCGTTACACTTACTCACATCGAGATAAACCGAATGCTTATATGTGTTCATAAAACTATACCTGCCGAAAATTTATTTAATATCAACCCTCATTGTTATGTCTGTGCCCACTCCGACCTCGGATTTTATCTCCATAAAGTCGGTGTAGCGCTTCATATTGGGAAGACCCATTCCGGCTCCGAAGCCAAGTGAACGGACATTATCGGTTGCAGTGGAATATCCCTCCTGCATAGCCTTTTCAATATCCTTTATTCCGGGGCCTTTATCGATGAGCCTTATGGTGACACTCTCCTCGCTGACGGAAACGATAGCCTCGCCACCGCCCGCGTGAATAACCATATTTATCTCGCCCTCATACATCGCGATGGAAACCCGACGTATTATTTCAGGCGAAAGACCGAGTTGTCGCAGGTTCTTCTTAATGCTGACCGATGCCTGACCTGCCGATGTGAAGTCAGAGCCGTCTACCGAAAATTTAAACGTTAATAGCTCAGCCATTTTTAGCCGTCGCTCCGAGTCCGCCGCTGTAAAGAATACCGCAGGCATCATACATTCTTCTCTCGGTCGCCAGAAGAACGATGCCGCTTTCACGGGCGAGAGAAATCATTTCGGGAGTCGGTTGCTTAGATCGGACAAACACTATGCACACCATATCCATCATCTCGGCTGTGCGAACAACCTGAGAGTTGACAAGACCGGTAAGCAAGACCGCCTGGTCCTTGACGTAGGCGAGCACATCGCTCATCATATCACTGCCGCAGGCAGAGTAAACGTGTTTTTCTAAGTTTTCCTCGTTACAGATAACATCGGCATTAAGAAGGTCTTTAATAGTACTGATTTTCATACAGCTACTGTCCTTTTCTTAAAATACAAAATCAGTCGTTGTATTTTGCGAGAATATCGTCAACATCGTCAGCAGTCAGTCTTCCATAAACCTCATCGTTAACGGTGAGAACTGGAGCAAGACCGCAAGCGCCGATGCAACGGCAAGCCTCAAGAGAGAACTTTGCATCAGCGGTGCATTCGCCGCCTGCGATGCCGAGCTTCTCGGAAAGTTTATCAAAAATATCGCCCGCGCCTTTAACATAGCAGGCAGTTCCGAGGCATACTGAAATTCTATATTTACCCTTGGGGTTAAGAGCGAACTGTGCATAGAAAGTTGCAACTCCGTAAACCTCTTCGAGCGGAATGTTCAGACCCTCAGCTATCATCTGCTGAACCTCGATAGGCAGGTAGCCGTAAATATCCTGTGCTTTTTGCATTACAGGCATAAGGCAGCCCCTTTCATCTTTCAGTTCGGAGATGATTCGCCTGAGCTGCGCTTCCTGCTCAGCTGTTCCCGAAAAAGGAACCTTACAAATCGTGTTTGCCATTATTCATACCTCCATAGTTGTAACTGGACATAAAGTCACAGATACATTATAACAGATACTTTTAAAAAAATAAATATCTAAATAGTGGTTTTTTGATATTTTTTTCACATTTTCCAAAGTTTTTTTCAGAATTTCTGTTTTTGTTTTGACAGGCAACAAAAAATCTCCTCTTATCGAGGAGATTTTTGTGCGTTTTTTAATAATCGCTGGGAACATCTTTTCCTGTTATAAACTGATTTAAGCCGAAGCGGAGTGTATCAACATACTTGGCGCGGACAAGCGCAAGGTCGCTTCCGTTTAAACGGATAAGATGCTTTCTTGTTCCCACCTTAACATACTCAAGAACATCAACCTTTTCGCGCTCGCGGTAGGTATATGTTATTTTAACATCGGTATTGCCATTAAACTGTCCCGGCTTTACCGATTCCTCGCAGTATGCCAACATAACAAGCTGATAGAGGTCGCGGTACTCCTCAACGGAGAGCCTTTTGCCGTCAAGACGGACAACAAGGTCGTCACCCTCTCCGCTGGTTTCAAAAACATATTTCTTTCCGTCAGTTTCAAAGGTCAGTGTGTCTATCTCATCAATGACAACATTGACCACAATCGAGCTTACATACTTGATTAGGTCTTCTTTAAAGAAGCTGAAATCAGATGCCTTTACTATAAATATAGGCTCTCTCTGATTCGAAACAGCGTAGTAGCACTCCTCGCCGTCAATCGTCAGAGAATTTCCGAGCTTTATAATTATATCCTGCTTTGCTGTCTCAGCCTTAACTGTAACATACGGGTCGGAAAGACCGCAGCTACTGAGCTGCTGCGCAGTAGGATACAGGCTGTATATGTCCTTGGCGTAAATTCCGTAATACTGATTCTGAATTCCGCCAAAGTTTTCATCAGATGCGTCAATTTTCATAGGGGAAGTGAAGATATACTGGGCCGGCGGAAGCTTGCCCGAGAGGTCCTCACCCTCCTCTTCCCTTTTATTAAACTCAAGATATTCGGGGTTTTGTTCAATAATTATGGGATTATCAAGACCTTTTCCCGTAAAGCTGAGCTTTTTCACATTGGGGTCCTCTTCTTCTCCATCCTCGTTGGTAGGAATTGCGTCGGTAACAGAAAGGTCAAGATAAGCGGTGTTTTTAAGAGTAAACGGGTCGTCCCAATAGTCATCGCTCATATAAACCTTGTCATTTTGCTTTAAATAGACATAGGTGTAGCCTGACGAATTGGTACCGCCGACCATAAAAGTGAGCTTTTCTCCCGTATCGTAGCTTATTGTAGCTACTGTTCCTTTATCGGAAATTCCATAAATCGAGAGGTCTTGGGGGTTTTGAGCTATTTCCTTGATTGGTGAAAATTCAATGCAGCTTTCGATAAGGGTTTCTATCGCCTTTGAGCTAAGTGAAAATTTCTCGGCGCCCGAGAGTGTCCAGCTGTCTTTTTTAACATATTTTAAGACAAATCCCCCTTTATCATTCTGCACGGCAATATCGCGCACCTGCTCTTTTTCAAACGCCGCAACCTTAAGATAACCCTCGAAGGTTGTTTCATTGCCGGCAATTTCCGAAGAAGCTCCTGAGGAAGTTTCTTTCTTTGACTCTTCGGGCAGATTTGAAACCACAATAAGCGCTGCTACGAGAAGCACAAGTACTGCTGCTGCGGTAATAATAAGCTTAATTCTTTTACTCATAAGAACCTCCTGCGGATATATACCACAAGACAAACAGCAAGCAGCACTACAGGGATAACAACGGTTGCAACAACACCTATAATATTTGCGGTCTTAAGAGTTATTCCAAGAGCAGCAGCAGTAAGGCTCTTTGAAGGGATAAGCAAGGTGTTATCTCTACCGAGAGTTGAATCAATCGCCGCAATAGTAATATCGGGGTTTGCAGAATACGCCTTTTCAAACTGCTCATCCTTAAAGAAACCAAGCGAGTTTACATAAAGAAGGCTGGATTCCATAACCTCAATATCTTCGCTGTACTTAGAAAGCGTGGTGCGAGCCATCGCAACAAAGGGATATGCAGAGCTGTCCCCCTTGTCAAATCCGTTTGCAGTAGCCTTGCCAACCTTTGAGGTGTCAGTGTGCTGAAGGATTACGGTATTCTCCATATTAGCATCAAGAACATTGGCAATAACGGTAGGTCTGCCGTAGTATCCGTATGCCGAAACCTCGGAAACAGCAGCGCTGAGTGTTAGCTCCGGATCAATGAAATCGAGGTGGTTGAGCGCGGGGTTGCTTGCATAAGCAATAGACTCGTCACTCTCGTAAACAACACCTTCATGGAGCACTATGCCCCAATCGAAAAGAAACGACTCAATATTAGGAAGCACTGGCTGAGTATAGTCAGCAATATACATAACATTCTTTCCGTACTTTCCGCCGTTGAAAAGAAAGTCATCAAGCTTTTTAAGGTCCTCTTCCGAATAATCCTTTGTGGGCGCAGCAATAACAAGCAAATTGCTGTCATAATCAAGCTCTTTTAAAATGCTTTGGGTTTTAACAGTGTATCCGTTATTTTCAAGAAGCACTGTGAGCTTTTCGGGAACCTGCTCACCGTGACCTGTGATGACATTGGCAACGGGGTTGTCCGAGGCGGTTACAACCATAATAGCGGTAGAAAGAGCATACTCGGCAGTAAGACTGTACTTTACATTAGTGTTTTGCTCGTAAGAGTCTTCCGAGGACTCTTCTTGGTCGCTATAAACGAAATCAGAAGTTGTAAGCTGTCTGTATCGGTCACCGCAGGAAACAATCGCATCGCCGAGGCTTAGCGTAACATTATCATATTTAGCTGCAAAGCCGGGGTTCTTATCAGCATCAATAACCGATACCTTAAGATGCGGAGTATACAGCTTGTATTTCTCTGCAAGGGTTAAAATTTTGTTGTAATATTCATCAGCAAGAAGCGTCCCCTTATCGCCTATAAAGGTAATCTCTATTTCATAGTCCTCAAGGGTTTTGAGATACTCAATAGACTCCTCCGAAAGCTCGTAATACTGCTTGTCAGTGGTATCAATGCTGGCGGCAGGAATTCTTGCGGCAACAAGCTCAATAACAGTGTTGCATATTATAACCGCCGCAACAACTAAAACTGTAAAGACTGCAGAAAGCGAGCCGTACTTGAGACGCTTTTTAAGCTCTGCACCTGTAAGTCCAACCTTTTTTTCCACCTTGTCTTTTTTGTATTTTTCCACCTTTTTTTCGGAAGAAGAAACATTCTCTACAGCTTCTGCATTATCGGTAATTTCGGTTTTTTTCTTAAACAGACTCATTATTTCTTCCTCCTTTTCTTAGCTCCAGCGGCGTTTTTCCATTACCCTTGTGGTAAGGAACAGACAAATAACCGTAAAGCTTATAAAATACAGTACATTCTGCACCGAAACAATTCCCGCAACAAAGGAATTATATCTTGTCTGGAATGAAAGCGAATAAAGCAGATTTGAGATAAAATATACAGGAATAAGGTTTGTAAGCGCATCGAACATAAGCAGGAAAAACATAACTGCATAGCTGACTATCGCAGCAACGAGCTGGTTTTCGGTTATGGATGAGATAAGCAGACCTATCGCGATCAGGGCGGCACCCATAAGCAGCAGTCCAAGAAAGTTTCCAAGAATATATCCCCAGGTGGGCTGAGCCACAAAGGCAAGCACTATTGAGTAAATAAGTGTTACCGAAATGCCGATAACATATAAAAGCAGAGCTGCAAAGAACTTTGCGAGCACTATTCCTACAAGGGAAACTGGCGCGGTAAGAAGAGCTTGGTCGGTTTTCTGGCGGCGCTCCTCGCTGAGTAGTCTCATAGTGAGAATAGGAATTGCCGAGAGAACTATAAGAATAAAGCCGCTGAAAACATATTGCATATCAACGGTGTCGCTGTAAAGTGTGCCAAACCAGAAATAAATTCCGCTGAAAAGGTTAATTATGATAAGAATTACATATCCGAGCGGAGTGGTAAAAAAGCTTTTGAATTCTCTTTTGAAAATTGCCAGCATTATTTTTTTCCTCCTTTGCCCGATGTTTTGTTAACAAGTCCGATAAATATTTCTTCCAGCGTGGCTTCCTGAGCTCTTATGGTAAGAAGGCTCCAGCCGCGCTCGAGAACACGCTTTGCTATCTCGTTTCTCAGGTCTACATCGTCCTCAGTGCGTACGATGAAATCAAAAGAACCTTTTTCCTTACAGCCCGAGGTTTCAACCTTTTCTGCTCCGGGAATTTTGCTTAGCATACGGAATGCCGCCGCCTCGTCAGAAGTTCCGATACGAACGCTTAAGTTTTTGAGCGAGCCAAACTGGCTTGTAAGCTCCTGTGCCGAGCTGTCCGCAACTATTTTGCCGTTGTTAATGATGATAATTCTGTCACAAACAGCCTGAACCTCAGAAAGAATGTGAGAGGAAAGAATAACGGTGTGGCTTTCTCCCAGACGCTTAATAAGGGTGCGTATTTCAATTATCTGCTTGGGGTCAAGGCCAACAGTGGGCTCATCGAGAATAAGCACCGGCGGATTTCCTACAAGCGCCTGAGCGATACCGACTCTCTGCTTGTATCCTTTTGAAAGGTTGCTGATAACGCGATTTGCAACGTTATCAATGCGCACAAGTCGGCATATCGACTCGATATGCTCCTTTCTCGGAAGCTTAACTTTTTTAAGGTCGTATATAAAATCGAGATACTCAGTAACCGTCATCTGATAGTAAAGCGGCGGCTGTTCGGGAAGATATCCTATCTGCTTTTTAACCTCAAAGGGCTCTTCAAGAATATCCTTGCCACCGATTTTAGCACTGCCCTCACTTGCGGAAAGGTATCCTGTGAGAATATTCATAGTGGTAGTCTTTCCCGCTCCGTTGGGACCGAGGAAGCCGACGATTTCTCCCTCTTTTATTTCAAAGGAAATATCATCTACCGCTTTGTTGTGGCCATACCTTTTGGTAAGGTTTTTAACCTCAATGGTCATTTCTTTTTCCTCCTATGTATACGGCGGCTACCGCCGCGCTTGTGTATAAACTTTAATAATCTGCGCATAGAGATTATAATTCATTTTATTATACCTTTAAAACATATCTCTTGTCAAACAATTTTGATTTTTTTAATATTTTGTTTGCAATTTAAGTAAAATATGGTAGAATAAATTATATTTCATCTTTGAAAGGAAAGATTTAAGTGGCATTAGTAAAACCCTTTAAGGCAATGCGCTTTACTGAGAGTGCAGGAGAAATAGGCTCTCTCGTTTGCCCACCCTATGATATAGTAAGTGACGCACAGCGCGCCGACCTGCTCTCAAAAAATGAGCACAATCTTATAAGGCTTGAGCTTCCCCGCGGAGAAAACCCTTACAAAGAAGCCGCAATGGTAACAAAAAAGTGGCTCGACGGCGGAGTTCTCTGCTGCGACGAGCAGGACGGAATTTATGTGTATGAGGAAAAGTTTACAGTAAAGGGTAAGGATTATTCATTTAAGGGCTTTGTTTCGCTTGTAAGACTACACGAATTTTCCGAGGGAATAGTTCTGCCCCACGAGTTTACTCTCTCCAAAGCAAAGCAGGACAGATTTAACCTTATGACCGAAACAGGCTGTAGCTTCAGTCAGATTTATTCGTTGTATATGGACCCCGAGAAAACCGTCAGCAGTAAAATCGCCGCCCTCTCACAGCGGGATGCCGATATTTCGTTTACTGATGATGACGGTGTAACTCACAGCCTTTGGTGCGTTTATGACAGAGCAGATATCGAGTTTATTCAGAACGAAATGAAAGACCGCAAGGTTTATATAGCAGACGGTCATCACCGCTACGAAACTGCGCTTAATTTTGCCCACGCAAATTCAAAGGATTTTGCCGACGACAGCGAGCGCACCAACTACTGTATGATGATTTTGGTTGATATGGAAAATGACGGGCTTGTGGTTTTCCCCACCCACCGCATTATACATTCGCTTGAAAATTTTGATGCAAGGGAAATGCTCAGCCGCTGCAAAGACTATTTTGAGATTTGCGAAAACCTTGGCTTAAGCGATATGCAGCCCTGCCTCGATGCCGCCGCAGAAAAGGGAGAAAAAGCCTTTGCGTTTTACGGCGGAAACGGCTCCTTTACTCTGCTCACCCTTAAAGATAAGGCAATTATGCGTAAGCTTCTGCCCTCTCTTAGCGAGGCTTCACAAAATCTTGATGTTTCTGTACTTCACAACCTTGTTCTCGAGCGCATTTTCGGAATTGACAAGGAAAATATGGCAAATCAGAAAAATCTCACATACACCCGCGATATAAGCGAGGCCATTTCTGCCGTTGACGAGGGGCGCGCAAACTGCGCATTCCTTATAAACCCCACCCTTGTTACCGAGATCCGCGATGTTGCTGCCGCAGGCGAAAAAATGCCCCAGAAATCAACCTATTTCTATCCCAAAATCATAACAGGTCTTGTTATGAACAAGTTCGGCGAGCCAAACACATAAGGGACGCCCCCCAAAAATTTTAGTATAAAAACCGCCCTTTTTATAAGGGCGGTTTTTGTTAGCAATCAGAGCATGGTTCTATGTCCTGAAAATAACGGGTGGTCTTGACCTGAAAAAACTGCAAAAAGGAGATTCGCGTGTTGCGAATCTCCTGTTTCATTTTTATTGTGGGAGTTTGTGCTCTTTCAGAACATCCTTTTTATCAAACATAAATGACCAATTATTCTTGTCTTGTACATTATCCTTTACCGAGCCCCACCAGCTGGGATAGAAGGTTGTGCCATCGGTCGGGAAATCGTCCCAGCCCATCAGAACAAGCTGATCGTGCGCGGTTTTTTCATCGCTGTTTATGGGATTGCCTGTAAAGGGATTTTTGGGATTCTCAATAAGGTCATCAGTAGCAAGAGTCGGCACATCTGCGATGGTCATAAATTCATCGGATGTGGCAAGTCCTTCATCGCCAAAATCCTTAACCATCAAGAGCGGGCAATATGCTTCGAGCTGCTTAAGCTTACTGTTTTTATCAACAATCAGTTCCTCTGAAAGTCCCATACCCCAACCGTGATCGGATACCAGAATAATTCGTGTATTGTCATAAACACCTTGTTCACGCAGATAATCAAACCATTTACCAAGCTGTATCATAGCAAGCATATTTACGTGATAATGCTCCATCTGTTCAATGGTTTGAACATTTAAGGTAGAGCCATCAGGAAGTTTGAAACGGTCTTTATTTGCCGCATCATATTCAGCATTATCCACCTTGTTTGACGGCACGTAGTCAGGCGCCTGTAACAGTCCAGGTGCATGGGTTATATC
>JAZOOR010000008.1:0-24265 GCA_045655125.1 Oscillospiraceae bacterium | reverse complement strand
CAGTTGAGCCTGATGCTGTTGAAAAAATTACTCCGTCGGCTCTATAATGTGCGGTGGGAACACCCGAACATTCAACATTTAGGTCTATTATCCCCGAGAATGCATTTTTGCATATTACAATATCATTTATAGCAGTAAAGGTTTTCTTGATATTGTTTTTGTGATAAAGGGATACCTGCAATGTCATTCTCTCATCAATAGTATAATTTCCATTTAAAATATATGACAAAATTCCTATTTCATCTTTTTCGATTCCTGCAAGAAAACCAAGGGTTCCAAGGTTAACACCAATCAAAGGGATTTCTTTCTCTAAAAGAAGGTTTGCAGCCCTGATAATAGTTCCATCTCCGCCAATTGTTACTGCAAAATCAATACTTGAGTCTATATTTTCGGGAGAAATGTAGGTTATATTTGTGTCAGATATGCTCTGTTTGTTACTATCTAATGTAAGTATGTCAGCACTTTCTTTATTTAAAACACGAATTACTTCTGATGTTACCTCGGCGCAATCCATTTTTTGAAAATTTGGTAATAATAAAATTTTCAAGGAACATTCCCCTTTCCTTAAACATCAAGTGTTAAATGTGACTGTAAAACCACTTCTTCTGCAGAATTCTCTTCAATATAGGGCTTTCCTGAGCCATTTTTTAGAAAAATAAGGTACTCTATATTACCCTCAGGTCCCTTGACGGGCGAAAAGGTTAATCCCTTTACATCAAAATTGTTATCAAGAGCAAAGGAAATGATCTTGTTTACGACATCAATATGAACCTGTTTATCTCTAACAACGCCTTTTTTACCGACATTTTCTTTTCCTGCCTCAAATTGAGGTTTTATAAGGCAAACCATCTCTCCGTTTTCCGAAAGATAGGTTTTTGCAACTGGGATAACAAGGGTTAGAGAAATAAAAGATACATCGACACTTATAAAATCAATGCTTTCCCCTACCTGCTCCTTGGTAAGATAGCGAACATTTGTTCTTTCTAAATTAACAACACGCTCGTCACAGCGAAGCTTCCAGGCGAGCTGACCATATCCCACGTCAACAGCAAAAACTTTTTTAGCACCGTTTTGGAGCATACAATCTGTAAAGCCGCCCGTTGAAGCACCTATATCCATACAGACCTTTTGATCTAAGGAAATCGGAAAGTTCTGCATAGCTTTCTCAAGTTTCAAGCCTCCGCGGCTGACATAAGCGAGGTCATTTCCACGAATTTCTATGTTAGAATCCTCGGAAATGGTGCTACCCGCCTTGTCAATGCGCTGTCCATTTACAAAAACTATTCCTGACATTATAAGTGATTTTGCTCGTTCTCTTGATGATGCATACCCCTTTTCAACAAGGATAACATCTAATCTTTTCTTTTGCATGTACTATTTTAGTCCTTTATTATATTATAGATATTTTCAGCATCCATTTTATACTCTTTAAATGCCTCGGTTACAGTCTGATGTTTTATAAAATTATCACCTAAAGTATGCGTGCGATATTTCCCGGGGAAACCAAATTTTAAAAGTTCGCATCCAAGCTTTTGTGAAATAGAGCCGCTCTCAACACATTCTTCAATAAATACTACGTCATTATATTTGCTGATATATTCTAAGGTTTCAATATTCCAAGAAAGATGAACAAGCTTTAAAATATCAACCCCAAGGCCCTTTTTTTCTGCAATTTCTACAGCTTTCGCGCATTGTTCATACATTCTTCCGTAGGTAATAATAAGTTTATTTTTATTAGTGCTTAGCGGAGACTGATACAATGTTTTTTCGCTATCTGAAAGAGTAAAACGATCTGCAAGAGGCATTGGCACACCCTTGGGATAACGAACTGCAACTACTCCTGTTTCATCATATATGGCTTTGTTTAAGCATAAAGATAGCTCATCAATGTTAGATGGTGAATATATCGAAACATTAGGAATTGATGAAAGAAAAGAAACATCAAATATTCCCTGATGCGTTTCGCCGTCCTCCCCTACAATTCCCGCTCTATCAATAGCAATAACAATGTGATGCTGTGATATTGCCGCATCGTGAAGCACTTGGTCATATGCTCTTTGCAGAAACGAGGAATAAATTGCAACAATGGGAACAAGTCCGTTTTTAGCCATACCCGCCGCTGTGGTGATTGCGAGAGGCTCAGCTATTCCAACATCAAGAAACCGACGTGGGAACTCTGCGGCAAAGGCATTGAGTCCCGTAGCGTATTTCATCGCAGGAGAAATCGCACATATCTTATTGTTTTCTCTACCAAGATCTACAACAAGCTTACCAAACGCTTCTGAAAAACCATCCGAGGTTTTGTTAGTGGTGTTCCCTAATTCAGGGTTAAAGGGTTTTACTCCGTGATAGGCGCCAGGATTTTCTTCGGCATACTTATACCCTTTTCCCTTTGTTGTTTCTATATGGATAAAAACAGGTCGGTTAAGATATTTTGCTCTTTCTAAAACCTCACAAAGAGATTTGACATCGTGACCGTCAACAGGACCTAAATAGGTAAAGCCAAATTCCTCAAACCAAGTGTTATGGAATAAGGCATATTTAAGCATAGATTTCGAACTGCTGATTTTTCGACGAAGCCATTTTCCAATAAAGGGAATTTTTGAAACAAATCTTTCAATTTTATCTTTTATTTTAAAGTATTTTGGCCTTACCCGAATTTCTGATAAATATTTCGCAACTCCACCAATATTTTTAGAAATTGAAATCTTGTTATCATTTAAAATTACAATCAATCTGTCGTGATAATGACCTATGTTATTAATTCCCTCGTAAAACATACCACCGCTTGCCGCTCCATCCCCCACTACAGCAACAACATGTCCGATATCACCTGAAATGGCTTTAGCTCTCGCAAGACCAAAAGCCGCAGCAAGAGATGTACTGCTATGACCTGTTAAAAAGGCATCGTGAACACTTTCGTTAGGATTTGGAAAGCCCGAAATACCATCTTTTTTTCTTATTGTAGAAAATATGTTTTTTCTGCCTGTTAAAATCTTATGTGTGTATGACTGATGTCCAACATCCCATACAATTTGGTCTTGGGGGGTATTGAATGTGCGATGAAGCGCAACAGAAAGCTCAACTGTGCCAAGATTGGAAGCAAGATGTCCACCCTGTTTTGAGAGAGTATCAATCAAAAATCCTCTAATCTCGGTGCATAGCTGGTTTAGGTCGTCAATATTTAATTTTTTTACATCATCAGGTGAGTTAACACAAGCGAGAATACTCTTTTTCTCTTCCATAATACACCTATTTATTTCTGTTACACAGATAGTTTGAAAGATCCCTCAGAAAATCGGTATTATTAAAAATATCCAAAGCCTTTATTGCGTTGTCGGTAAGTCTTTTTGCTTCGGCACGCGCTTTATCAATACCGTGAAATGTAACGTATGTTTTCTTATTATTTTTTTCATCACTGCCAATAGGTTTGCCCAAAACAGTCTGGTCACCAGTACAGTCAAGGATATCGTCAATAATTTGGAAGGCAAGCCCTAAATTTAATGCAAAGCTGTCGGCTGCATCAATTTTATCCTGAGAGCCTCCGGCAATAATTACGCCCGATACAGCTGCAGCTCGGAGCAGTGCAGCAGTTTTATCACGGTAAAGACGAAGTAAAACATCTTCTGAAATATCTTTACCCTCATTTTCAAGGTCGATAGTTTGTCCGCCAATCATACCATCAGCACCTGCACACTGCGCTATGAAATGAGCGGCTTTAAGCTGAGAGTCGGGACTGATTTTAGTATCTTTTGAGAATAACATAATTTCAAAAGCTGTATTTAACAGCGCATCGCCTGCTAAAAGTGCATTAGCCTCACCATATACTTTATGACACGATGGCTTTCCGCGACGCATATCATCATTATCCATACAAGGAAGGTCATCGTGTATGAGAGAATATGTGTGTATCATTTCAAGGGCACAGGCAAAAGGAAGCGCATACTCAATATTTCCGCCGCATATTTTGCAAAACTCAAGTAAAATTATGGGGCGAATTCTTTTTCCTCCCGCTCCAACGCAATAGTTCATAGCATCAAAAACTGTCTGTTGAAGACAATTTTTTCTGTTAAGATAGTAGGATAATTTTTCGTCTACAAGGACGCAGTATTTATGCATTATTTGTTTAAAATCAGTCATTTTTTTGTTCCTCGAATTCTATGTTAACTATAGAATATTTCTGGACTTTTTTCTGAGCATCGTCAAGCCGTTGGTTGCAATAAGAGCAAAGCTTTGTTGCTTCTTCAAACAACGAAAGCGACTCATCCAAGGAAGATTTTCCGTTTTCAAGAATTGCAACTATTTCTTCAATTCTTTGCATAGCTTTTTCAAAAGAAATATCGTTATTATTTGGCATATACGTCGCTTCCCTTCTTGCTTGTAACTTTAGCATTTACTTTTCCGTCGCAAAACTGAATAGATATTTCATCATCTATTTCTAATCCACTTGCCGATACCGTTCTTAAATCTTTTGTAACGAGTGAATATCCTCGCGAAAGAACCTTCAAAGGACTCAGAGCATCGAGCTTTGCACTAAGCTCGGATAGCCTTGCTCTGTTTATTATATTTATTTGATTTATTGTATTTGAAAGCAATGATTTATTCTGATTAAGCTGTAGTCTATAGCTTTTGTATAGATCTTCGGGATTAGAAATACAAGGCCTTAACATAAGCTGCGATAGTTTTAGTCTTAGATTTATTAAATAGAAATCTGAGCTGCTAAGACACGGTCTTTGAGATAACATTTTCAGTTTATCAGAGAAAAAATTAATTTGGCTTTGCACTGTTTTTTCTGCTTTACTATTTAGTTCTGAAAGCTGATATCTAACTGTATTGCTGTCGGGAACACATAATTCCGCTGCAGCAGATGGTGTCGGAGCGCGCAAATCCGAAACAAAATCGGCTATAGTAAAATCTGTTTCGTGTCCTATGCAGGATACAATAGGGACTATTGAATTATATATTCTGCGAGCGAGACCCTCATCATTAAAACACCATAAATCCTCAGCAGAGCCACCGCCCCTGCCAATGACAATAACATCGACCTTTTCATTTTCATCAAAATAATTTATTCCGTCAATGAGTGTTTTTGCAGCGTTATCCCCTTGAACGAGCGCGGGATAAAGCAACAACTGAGATACAGGAAATCTTCTTGAAAAAATATTGAGCATATCCTCAATAGCGGCTCCCGTCGGAGATGTTATGATACCAATTTTTTCAGGATATGACGGAATTGGTTTCTTATGAGCTAAATCAAATAGCCCCTCATTTTGCAGTTTTTCCTTAAGCTGCTCGAATTTAAGTGCAAGCTCCCCTGCTCCGTCGGGCAGCATTTTAGTGGCATAAATCTGATATGTTCCATCTCTTTCATAAACTGAAACTTGTCCGCAAACAATGACTTTTTGCCCGTCTTTGGGTGAAAAAGCAAGCTTGATCGCCTGCTGACGAAACATAACAGCCTTAATAACAGATTGGTTATCCTTGAGTGAAAAATATAAATGTCCGCTTTTTATGTGATTAGTAAAATTTGATATTTCACCGATAACACAAATGTTATTTAACTTAACGTCGTGCTCTATTTTAAGCTTAAGATATCTATTTAATTGAGAAACGGTGATTGCCTGTTCCATCAAGGCTCCTCATTTCCTGCTATATATTCATCTAAATTTCTTTCAAATGCAGTTTTGCAAAGAATTGCAATACCTGCCGCATTGTCGCTACTAAATCTTGGCTCTGCAAAAAGCCCGTTATATTTTTTTTGAAATAGGCTTTTCATACCTTTATTAGACATAACACCGCCTGCAAAAACAAACGGAAGCTCAGGATATATTTTTTGAGCACTACTGCACATACCGTCAATACTCGCAGAGATAAAATCGAGGCAATATTTTGCAATATCGCAAGGTTTTTCGCCCTCGCTCAGCATTTTCTGAGCCTGATTTTCTACTCCCGACAACGCGCAATCCAAGCCTTTTATACAAGGTTTAATTTTAAATGTTCTTTGAGAGGATTCGGATAATCTCTCAAGCTCCGCTCCGCAAGGAAATTTAAGCCCCAGCATTACGCCGACGCGGTCTATTGCCTGCCCTGCTTTTAAATCAAGACTTTTCCCGATGCAATCGCAGCGGATTATCCTATTCTTATCGGGTGCGACCTTGATAATATCGGTGGTACCCCCTGAAATGTGAAGTGCGATAAATTCTCTATCAAGCATTTCTAAATGTCCGACAGAATACAGCGCTGCGGCTATATGTCCCCTCTGATGAGAAAATGCGTATAATTTTGCATTGTACGCAGCAGCTAATGCTTGTCCAAGCATTTTACCAACAAGAAAGCAAGGCATATAAGACCCCTCGCTATCGCAAGGAGAAACAGATATACCTATTGCCTCGGGCGGTAAATTTATTTTTGAAAGAACGCGCTCTGCAACCTCGCCGAGCTGACGCACGTGCAGAAATACTGCATCACTTTGACGAAGTCCGCAATTTTTCTCATTTACAGGTAGCAGCATCTTTTCAGAAAACATTTCGCCTGTTTCCGAATCGAATGCAGCAACAGAGGTGGTGTAATTGCTGGTATCTATTCCAAGAAAAACAGCCACGCCCTATTCTCCTTTTTTATCAGCGTAGTCTAATGTCTTTACAAAAGACCCCAAAATTCCGTTTACAAAAGAGAAATCATCGTCTCCGCCGTATTTTTTACAAAGTTCAACCGCCTCGTTGATTGTAACACTGACAGGAATATCATCAAAACACATTATTTCTCCTATTGCAAGCTGCAAAACAGAAAGAGAAACTTTGCTTATTCTTTTCATATCCCACCGCTTTGCAAGTGAAGAAATGTTCTGATTGATTTCATCACGGTTTTCTAATGTAAAATGAATGAGCTTTCCTGCAAATGTACTGATTTTAAAATCACGCATTTCACTTGCTAATTCAATTATCTCATTTATGTCACAATCAGAAAACTGTGCTTCAAAATTAAGTATAAATGCTTGTTCTCGAGATTCGCTTCGTGTCATTTGTTTTCCCCTGTCTTAAAATCTGTAAACAGCAAAACAAGCCCTTATTTTATAAGGGCTGATTTGCGGTGTTATTTCTTTTTTTCTTCAATTACAATTCCTGAAATATGAACATTTACCTTTGATACGGCAATTCCCGTCATATTCTGAACAGAATCTTTAACCTTTTTCTGAAGCTCCTCTGCGACAGACTGAACCTTTGCGCCGTATTTAAGTTTAAGATAAACATCAATAACAGCAACACCGTCGTTAAGATTAACCGAAACTGAAGACTTAACGGGTTTAGACTTAAAAAGACCTTTGATACTTGCGGGTACTACCGCAAGCTCCGCAACACCTTCAACTTCCTTTGAGGCGATGTTGGTAATAGAGGCAATAACATCCTCTGAAATATTAAGATTGCCGGTTTCAATGCGCTCAGAAATGTCGTTTTGATTCATGGTATATATTTCCTCCTTTATAGGTTTTTAAGGCATAAAATATAAATTTATGCATAAAATCCCTAAATATACACTTATATTATACCACAAATTTTCAAAGACACAACTATTTTGCTTCAACAATATTAATATTTTCTGAATTTATTTTTGTTTTACTTAAAACAATATCAAAAATTTGGGCTGCTTGCTCGTCAGAAAGCCCTTTTGAGCTGACTACTACACTTGCAGTTTCTCCATCAACAAATGCAATGCATTCGTGAAAGCCCTTTGCTTTAACGAGTTCTTCAATCGCAGTTTCACATTGAGTAAGCTCTGCAATTTGTGCGGCTTTGGCGCTTATTTCTTTCTTTTGAGCTTCTGTAAGCTTTGTATCTTGCAGCATTGTCTGAACGCTTTCTAAGGCTTCATCGCGCTTTTTTTGTCTGTTTATTCGGGCGCTTGCAAAATATTCTTCGCTCGTTTCTGTAACCTTAACATCTGTTAGCTGAGTTTCGCCATATGTTTTATTGTTTTCTGAGCCGGAACCAATTAAATTCAAATCTTTTTTAGAAAATTCCCAATTCAGATAAACGGCAACTCCGAGAACAACGACAAGTCCAGCTAAAATAAGCTGTCTTTTTCCAATAAGCATATTTAGTTTCATTATAAATTTCTCCCTTTTATTTTAATTTTATTACACAAATTTTATTTGAAGTCACTCCAAGCACCGTTTTAACTGCTTGAGTGATTTTTTCATTTATGTTTGGGTTATCAGCCCCTTCACATAAAACCAAAACACCCCTTATTTCAGGCTCAATTACCTTTACAACAAGAGCTTGCTTTCTTCCGTTTTCACCCTCAACCATTACTATTTGGGTTTGATTTTCGCTTTTATCCCTGTTTTCTTGTGAGGATTTCTCATTGTCGTTGGAAATTGATTCATCAACTGCATATTTTTGCGTGGCTGAAGTGGCGGCTGTTATCATAATTTTACATTTACCTGCACCCTCAACAGATAATAGCATTTTTTCAGTTTTTTCTTCTAACATTTTTATGTATTGGTTTACACCCAATTCCTGACCGCTACTTTTTGAAGGTTTGATTTCATCATTTGTAAACCATTCGGAAGCACCTATAAGTAAGATTCCTATTATTCCTAAAACAATAACAATACTAAAGCTTTTCTTGTTCTTAAAATATTTAGAGAAATTAAGTGTAAAGTTTTTTAACTTGTCATTCATTTTTGCGCATTTCCCCGCTTTCTAACGCAACTATATCAATATTGAGTCCTGTTTTTTCTCTTAATTGGTTTAAAATATTATCCTTATCAATCATATGCAAGTCCGAAACAATAATATTCACTTTTTTAATTTCAATTCCTTCCTTTTCTTCTGATAAAAAAGGCTTTAAACCGAACTGTGTATTTATTCCTAAATTTTCAAGCTCCTCACAAAAAATTGGATATAATGCGACGGCACAGGCTTCCTCTAAATCTTGTAAGAACTGTTCTTCAATCTCTGAATAATTTTCCATCTCGGCATATGTATTTTCAGATAGGAATTTATCAAAAGATATCTCTGATTTCTGAATA
This sequence comes from Oscillospiraceae bacterium, assembly GCA_045655125.1. Taxonomy (GTDB): domain Bacteria; phylum Bacillota; class Clostridia; order Oscillospirales; family Ruminococcaceae; genus SIG578. Next base: position 15,234 of record JAZOOR010000008.1, on the reverse strand, counting down.
AGTTTAAATGAAGGTAAAATCAATCCGTTCAACACAAAGGCGGATATGACAATCCTCATAATATTTTGCTTTCCCATTGATGGGGTTATTGACGCAACAATAGAGCCGATTATAACAGCAACGCAGGTTGATATCCCCCAAACCTTTAATGCATCCATTTTATTATCCACTTCCCATCAGTAGTGTAACTGCAGTAGACAGAACTATTAAAGCCCCATAGCTTAAAATTACTGCGGATACAAGCCCTAATACTACTGAAATATCCCTTGTTAACCCCGAGATTTGTTTTGCGCCGAGCGTGTCGGCTATTATAGAGCTTATATCACAGGTAAATTTATATAGCAAAACCTTAATAAGCGGTGGTATAAAATACATAGCTGCCGCTATTATTCCGAAAATACCCGTAGTGTTTTTTATAAGCACAACACTCTTCTGAACTGTTGCGGCGGCTTCAGAAAGTGCGCCGCCAACAGCAGGAACAAAGCTTCCCACAAAGAATTTTCCTGTTCTGAGCGCGAGAGAATCGGCACCTGCGCCAATTAAGCCTTTTATTGTTATAAGAGATACAAATAGGCTCATAGTTAAAGTTAAACACCATGATACAGTTGATTTAACAGATGTTGTTACAGATTCTAAATTAAACCAGGAGGTTGCCCTTCCCGCGATTGTAAAAGATAAATATATAAATAAAAGAGGCATTATAATTCCTGACAAAAAAGTTGATAAAATTTCAGACGCCGCAAGCATAACAGATTGATATCCTATTCCGCCCGTTGATTGACCTCCCATAATCATAACGCCCGTCAGTGCAGGCGTAAAAACATTCACAAAGCTACTCATTTGTTTAATAAACTTCATTGTTTCCTGAAAACAGGTTATAATCGGAGCAAGCGACGTGGAACAAACGCATAGCACTCCCATTACTGAAAAATTGTTTTGCAGCTCTGTACTTAAAAATTCGCCGTTCATTCCTGATGCAATTACCGTTATCAGTATAATTATAAATATAGAATATATTAGTATAAAGGGAGTTGATATTTCTTTTTTTATAGAGCTGAATATGAATTTTATTGTATCGCTGACATTTAGATTTTTTAGTGTTTCAATATCAAGTGAATCAATCCCGTTTTCTAAAAGTATTTCCTTTGTTTCAGATGGCAAAACCTCATCAATACTGATTTTATTTTGGGTAGCATATGCTGGAATACTGAAAATAAATATCAAAACAAAAGCAGTAAATAAAATCAGTATCTTTTTCATTATCCTTTATGTAACCTTTCCGACAACTTTTTCTACGATTGATAATAACTGGGCGAAGAGAGGCAGCGAGGAGACACAAATTGCCACTCTTCCTGCAAGCTCAATTTTTGATGCTATTGAGAGTTGTCCCGATTCTTTGCAAATATCGCTTGCAAATTGCGTGATATAGCAAATACCAACAGCCTTTAAAAGAATAGTTATGTAACCAAGCGATATATCGGCGCGCTGTATTATTGCCTTTATTTCGGAAACTATGGGAATTGTCCAGCCAATTACGCCAATCAGAATAAATATTGAAGTGATTATTGAAATAACTATAGCATATTCGGGCTTGTACTGTTTAATTATAAGCGATAGAAGCGCTCCAATTACCCCGACGGATACAAGATAAATGATATCCATATTGTCACCTAAAGTTTAAAAACACTTTTTACCGCATCAAATAGGTCGCTTATCTGATTTATCATCATCATAAGAACAACTATAAGACCTGCGAGTGTGGTCATTGTTGCCTGCTCTTCGCGCCCGGAACGAATTAACACCTGATTTAAAACAGATACAATAATTCCGATTGCCGCGATTTTAAATATTAAATCTACATCCATTTTATTTCCTCCGTCAGAAAATTAAATCAGAAGTATTGAAATCAGCAGACCTAAAAAAAGGCTGCAACTCATTGATACCCGAGATTTTTCTGCCGCTTCCTTTTCTGCTTTTTTTAACTTTTTATTAAGTAATTCTATGTACATTTTAATATTTGATATTTGTCCCTTTACATCTGTATCTCCAAGACTATTCGAAAAATCTTTAATAATATTCTCATCATCTTTCGATAAACACATTTCGCAACTGTATTTATCAATGGATTTGTTCCACGAACCTTTGAGTGATGTGCCTGAATTTATTTCGATGATGCAGCTTTCTAAAATTTCTTTAATAATTCCCTCTTCCTGCTCTGAGATTTCTCTAAGCATTAAAGGTATATCACACAGTTCATACTCAATTTTTATCATAAAAATGGTGAGTAACTCTATGAATTTTGAAAGACTATTTATTCTGTTTTTTAAAGATTTAGCATAGCTTGCACCGACATATACCGAAACGCAAACCACTAAAATACATCCTATTATTTTAAGCAAAAGCATTTCATCTCCAATAGCGCTTAAGTGAAATAATTTCTTTAATTTTTCCTGGATTATCCTTACCGCATAAAATAACAGCAATATCGAATGCTGAAATTTGCATAAGCTTTGAAAATTGAACCCTTTTACTAAGATGCGAAAAATTATCAGCGTGAATTGTTGCAATTAACTTAATTCCTGCATTTGCAATATTTTCTATCGCTGTTATATCTTCAAAGCTTCCGATTTCATCACAAATAATCACATCGGGAGCCATTGCGCGAAGCGCAATCATCATTCCTTCTGATTTTGGGTATCCGTCGAGGACATCACACCCTACATCAAGAGTTTTCTGACTTACCCCATCGCTTGTTGCGCAAATTTCTCCTCTTTCATCAACTATACATACACGCATATATCCGAAATCCTTCCCCGACAGTCTACGGGCAACATCGCGCAGAACAGTAGTCTTTCCGCTGGATGGCTCCCCTACTATCAAGACAGATTTGATTTTATTGTCGTTAAATACTTCTGAAATTAGCTCGTTTGCAGCGCCAACTACCTCTCGAGCTATACGAATATTGAGTGACGATACATTTTTAACAGCGGTTATAGTCCCCTCTGCATTTGTGATTGCGGTGGCAGATATTCCAACCCTGTGACCACCCGAAATAGTTATAAATCCGTTTATCATTTCGCCTTGAAATGCGTGAATTGAAAAATTACACAGTCTTCTGACGGCTTCATCTACATAGTTGTTCTCGGCTATACACAAACCCGACTGATCAGCATCGCTTACAAGTTCTCCATTATATTTTAGAAATAGTTTTTTGTTTGATGTTACAATACAAACAGGATTATTGCGTTTAAGTCTGATTTCTTTTATTTCGCAGAGAATATTCTCACTTATAGCGCCGAGTGAAAACCGCAAAGCGTCGGGCAGAAACGCGGTTGCTTCATTTATAATTTGTCTATCTGTTTTCATTACATGTTTCCTCTTTTCTGTAGGACAAGACTTATTTAATACTATTCATTTGATTTTCGGGATATTACAAAAAAAGAAAAAACGGCGCGAACGCACCGTTTTTAGCTTGTATAGTCTTCTATTATTCTCTTAAGCTCACCTTTACTTTTAACAGATATCCCTTTTCTAAGTGTTTTTTGATCAGCCTTAGGCAGTGTTGTGACATATACATCATATATTTCTATCGGTACGCTGTCTCCTTGAGTAAATACAGCAATCTTTTCCTGATATACTCCTAAAACATAAGTATCCGCTTTATATGTCTGAGCAATTTTATTTGAAACATTATCATACTGCTTAAAAAATGCAAAAAATCCGCTCAACATAATAAGGAGTGCAGAAATAGATAAAAACAATATCATTTTTAATTTATTTGACACCATAATATAAAAGTTCTCCTTTTTTATTTATTCTGCACCAAATACAGGAAAAATATTCTTTTATATATGCTTTAAATTTAAGTAAAAAAAGACTTAACAAATGGAAAAATATGTGGTATAATAAGTAATAATTTAATTGAAAATTCCATTTAGTTTTCAAGGAGATTTATCGATGAGAAAAAAATTCAGACCTAATATCAGTAGAGCATTTTTTAAAGATCTTGAGCTTAAGTTCAAAGATTTCATCAAAGGTCCTAATTTCAAAAAAATCTTAAAGACAACCGGAAGAGCTGTTTTAACAATGTTTCTTATTTTTGTTTTAACGGCTTGTATCGTTGCCGCTTCCCTGACCATCTATATTTTGAGATTTGTCGATACAGAGGCAAATCTTGAAATTGATAAGGAAGCGCTTAATTATACTTCTATTGTATACGCTTTGAATGAAAAGGGTGAATACGTAGAAACTGAGCGTGTATGGGCGGGAGAAAACAGAATCTGGGTTGACTATGATAAAATTCCCCAAAATATGAAAGATGCCATTGTTGCGGTTGAGGATAAGCGTTTTGATTCCCACAATGGTGTTGACTGGGGCAGAACTATATTCGCTTTTGCAAATATGTTTATTAAGTTCTACGATACCGAGTTTGGTGCTTCTACTATTACCCAGCAGCTTGTAAAAAACCTTACGGGTGAAAATCAGCACAGAATTGACAGAAAAATCAAAGAAATATTTATTGCTATAAACCTTGAAAAAGAAAATTCAAAGGATGAAATTCTTGAAGCATATCTGAATGTTCTTCCCCTTGACCAGAATCTAAATGGCGTTCAGGCAGCGTCCAAAGCATATTTTAACAAGGATGTTGCCGAACTAACTCTTGCCGAATGCGCTTGTCTTGCGGCGATTACTCAGCAACCTACTAAGTACGGTCCGTATCGTAGCGAGAATAAAAATAAAGAGCGTCGTGATATGATTTTAGGCATGATGCTTGAGCAAAAAATGATAACTCAAGAAGAATATGATGATGCAATAAAAGAAGAACTAGTTTATTCTAAGGAAGAATTTAAAGACGAAGTTAATAGTTACCAAAGTTACTATGTTGACCAGGTTATAGTAGATATAATAAATGATCTTGTGGAGCAAAAGGGTTATAGCAAGAGCTACGCAAGAGAAGTTGTATATTACCATGGTATAAAGATTTATACTCCGATGGATATAAAAATGCAGGATATTCTTGAAGAGCAGTTTGAAACTCAGGCTGCCTTCCCCAAGGTCAATGGTGCTGTATCTCCTCAGTCTGCAATGGCTATTGTTGGGCTCGATGGAAAGGTTCAGGCTTTGGTTGGAGGACTTGGTGAAAAGAAGGGTGATCTTCTCTTTAATCGTGCAACTGCTGCTCTTCGTCAGCCAGGCTCAACAATGAAGCCTATTTCAATATACGGACTTGCCATTGAAAAAGGTCTGATCAACTGGTCAACTATTATGACTGATAAGAAGATTACACTGCAAGGAAATACTGTAATAAGCAACTACTATAACGGTTACCTCGGTAATATGCCGGTTGAATATGCGCTTCAGCGTTCTGTTAATACCATCCCTGTTCAACTTTCACAAACACTCACGCCGAGAGAAAGCTTTAATTTCTTAACAAATAAGCTTGGATTGACCTCGCTTGTTTCCTCTCGCAAGGTTGGAACGAATGTTCTTTCAGACATTAACATTTCGCCTATGAGCCTTGGCGGTTTAACCGATGGCGTTTCCCCTCTCGAGCTTGCAGCGGCATACCAGATATTTGCTAACGGCGGATATTATAATAAGCCTGTAACCTATCTTCGCGTTGAAGATTCGGAAGGAAACCTCATTCTTGAAAACAAGAGCCAGCCTGAGCGTGTTATCAGTGAGGAAACTGCTGTAATCATGAACAAAATGCTGCAACGAGTTTGCACAGGTAAATACGGTACCGGTCTTGCTGCAAAGCTAAATATGCCTACCGGAGGAAAAACCGGTACAACCAACGATAAAAAAGATATATGGTTTGTAGGTTTAACCCCATACAATGTTTCGGCAATATGGTACGGCTATGACACACCAAAAACTCTTACAGGAATAAGCGTTTCTACTCCAAGACTTTGGAAAAATGTTATGTCAAAGGTTATGGCGGGTAAACCTTCAAAGGATTTTATTGACTCAGAAAATGTAATTGAGTGTACCTATTGTCTATCCAGCGGTAAAATTGCATCAGCAGCTTGTGAAAAAACCGAGATAGGATATTATGCTAAAAACAAGCTCCCCGATGTCTGCGATGTTCACAAATAACAAAAAATATCCCCTCATAATTGAGGGGATATTTTTTATTCTGCATCTTCAAAAACTGATTCTTCTTGAGTTTCTTTTGCAAGTTTTGAAAGTGTCGGGTCAATCATGAATTTTTTTACAGCGGGATATACTGTAAAGTTTACAATAAGCGAAGTGAGCGACGGAATAAAGAAAAGATATAACGATAAAGCGAGTGCGGGTGCGTCGAGTGTTGCTGTGAAGGATGGGTCAAATAGCGGTGCAACAATCGGAACGATAAGATACAGCGCAAACCAACCGTAAATAATAGCAATAAAAAATGTTACAATGATGTTTTTGCCAAGTCCTATAAATGCAAAAAGAAAAGAGTTTTTCATTAGCTGACGGAAATTAACCTTAAACGTTACAAGAATAAGGTATACGTAGTATGACATAAATAAGAAGATTATAGACGCCACAACAGAAAAAGTAATTCCCAAAAAACCTATAAAGCTGTCGCCTTGGTCTAACATTCCGTTGTAGAAAATTACTCCGAAAACTATTACAAAAAAACCAAGCGTGAATACAACCCACACAAGCAAAGACTGCCAGAAATTCTTTTTAAATTGGTCAAAGAAATCAGAGAGATCTGCGTGTTCTTCCCTTGCAAAGTTACGCATGCAGTATGTAAGAGCGGCTGTTGCAGGCCCTATTGTTACAATCGGAATACAAATTAAAGCATAAACCACGTTCAACAAAATAATTTTACTCAGTTTTCTGAAATAGATTTCAAAAAACAGAAAAAATCTACGCTTTTCTCTTTGGTTTTTTGAAACGCCCTTTCCCTCTTTTGTTATGTCAAATATTTTTGAAAACTTGCCCAATTAAATATCCTCCTATGGTTTGTTCCAACTAATTATACACTTTTTGCACGAGGATGGCAACGGTTATATGTATCTTTAAATCGATTATTTACAATTTGTGCATAAATTTGTGTTGAGGAAATGTCTGAATGCCCCATCATTTCCTTTACATCCTCGAGGCTTGCGCCGTTTTGTATCAGGTGCGCAGCGAAAGAATGACGCAGGGTGTGGGGAGTGATTTTATCCGAAAGACCTAGCTCATCTGCATACTGCTTGAGAATTTTCCAAAAGCCTTGTCTTGTAAGCTTGCTTCCGTTCATATTGATAAAAAGCGAATTATTATCACTGCGTGAATAATACGGATAAACGCGCACTATATAGTCCTGAACGGCATTTTTCGCAGCAGAATAAATAGGAATTGTTCTACCCTCGCAGAAAACAAACCCTCTTTTAAGTTGAATATCATCAAGTTTAAGCTCTAAAAGCTCCGAAACACGCATACCTGTTGCATAAAGAAGCTCAAGCATTGCTTTATCTCTGCATCCTTTTGGCGTGTGAACATCGGGACTTTTCAGTAGCTTGTCCACATCTTTTCCCGAAAGAATTTCGGGAAATTTACGTTGTGTTTTGACTGAGTGCAGGTTTTCCGTTGGGTCATAAACCTGAAATCCTGATAGTTTTAAAAATTTATAAAAGCTTTTAACAGAAGCGATACTTCGGTTTATTGTAGAATGAGTTTTACCGTTTCTCTCAAGTGCGCTACAAAATCCCTCAATATCATTCTGATTTACCGTTTCTATATTATGCGAAACAGAAATATCAACATAACTTAAAAAGGTTGTAACATCGCGAACATAAGCATCGTATGTACTTTTTGATACCTGTTTTTGTTCTAAAAGATATGTTTTATATTGATTTAGCATATCAAACACGCGATATCACATCCTTTCTTTTTACATAGTTAAAAATTCGGTAAAACGCGAAATCAGTGCATCAATAAAGCTGCAAATTATTGAGACTATAATTAAAAAGACATACCTCTGATTATATTTTTTGAAACATATATATGGATGACTTTGCTGTATGGAACTAATATTACAAAATATCTGATAAGACATTTTTAGTGAAAACCTGACTGCCATAAGTATTAAAAAACAAAAGATAGTATTCTGAGGAATAACTAATAGGGTTGATTTGAGTAGTCCTGCATAACCAAATTTTGCATAAATATAGCCAATGATAGTTCCCTTTCCAATTCCGTCAACAAAAGGAATTATGTAAAGAAAAGGAATTCCGACTGCGCAAACTCCAAGAACATATGCCGATAAAAGCATAACAAAACAAGAGGAAAATGATGCAAAAAATGAGGCAAAAACACTTTGTTCCTGTCGGCTGTATATATAAGACTCGCAAATGCGGTTTAACACAGCGGCTTTATCTGCATAGCTTGTACCAAGTGCCACAGAACCTATCAGAATGCCACTACAGAATGTAAATAATAGTGAAATTAAAAAACGGTCTTTGCTTAAAAAACCGTTTTTTAATGCGCTTGTCCCTATAATCCTTTTCATACATAGTACTTCCTTTGCTCGTTTTTATAATAGTATATGAGCAAAAAAGCAAACATATGAAAAAGTTTATTATGTAAAATAGCCATCTATTTTTATTTAGATAACATTTATAATAATAATACTTTTTATCTAAATATTCAAGCAATAAACCACATTTTCTATAATTTCGTCATTCTAACAGAATTTTTACATATATAATTATGTAAACCATACAATAATTATGTAAACCACATTATGTAAACCACAGTTTACGGTGTATTATTGTGTTTATATATACAAAAATTGCCGCAAATATATGTTACAATAAATAAAAAACAAGAAATAAATAAAAAATTATACTACACCAAATCAAATTTATGTGTTATACTATATAAGTGTTTAAAACATATCCCCTATTATTAAAATAGATTAAGGAATTTTGAGAATGGATTATTCAATTAATTTAGGATGCTGGAATAATATTTTTGCTGTTCCCCGCTCTCTTGTAAGTGACCACATAAAGCTTGCAAAAGAGGATTATATCAAGGTGCTGCTTGTTATACTTGCAAGTGCAGGCGAGAATATTTCACGAAAAAAGATATCTGAAATCAGCGGAGTTGCTGATGAAAATATTGATGATGCTATTTCCTTTTGGCAAGAGCGAAATATTATTAAAAACAGTTGCAATGAAATTACACCTGCTCAAGTAGACATAGTTACAGAAAACACCCTAAAGGGCAATACAAATAATTATGAGAGCTCGGACGATTTAATTAACTCGGTTATTACCGCTGATAAATCCGTTTCTACCATTTCGGTATCTGAAAATATCAAAATCAAAACAAATGAAGCTGCGCATTTATCGAGTTTTGAGGTTTCCGAGAGAATAAATTCTACCGAAGAGCTCAAATGGATTGCTTCCGAAACAGAGAGAATGTTTGGCAGATTGCTGAATAAAACCGAAATGTCTGTTTTAGTTTCTATGTTTGATTATGCAGGCATACCCGCCGATGTTATTGTAATGATAATTGAATACTGTGTTTCGATTGATAAAGCAAATATGCGTTTTATTGAAAAAACCGCTTATTCCTGGGCGGATAACGGAATAAACACTCACCAAAAAGTCGAGGCATATATAACAGATCTTGTAACATCAAGAAATAACGAATCTCTCATAAAGTCAGCCTTTGGAATTTGGGACAGAAACCTTACATCCAAGCAAAAGGAATTTATTCCCGTTTGGCTTGATGAGTGGAAGTTTACTATTGAAATGATAAAAATTGCATATGAGAAATGTGTTGATAATACGGGCAAGCTCTCATTTCCCTACATAAATAAAATTCTTTTAAGCTGGCATGAAAAAGGAATATCAACTCCCGAGGGTGTAGAAAACAACGAAAATTCACGCCGTCATGAAGAGGCTGTTTCTTCCACCTTTCGCGCTGAGGATTTTGATGATTTCTCAAATTACACCGTTCCTGATTTAAGCAAAAAGAACTCAAAAAGAACGCGAGGAAATACATAATGAAGTACTCTATATATACATTGCGAGAGGCTAATAAAATTTTAGACAGTCGCCGTAGGAAAGCACTCGATAGATTTGAAGAAAACAAAAAAATTGCATACGCTCAGGCTCCGCAGCTTATAGAAATCGATAACGAGCTTGCTTCTTCAGGAGCTATGATTTCTCGCGAAATTATAAATAAAAGTGCAGATTTAAACTCCGCTCTTAACGATATCAGGAAAAGAAATCAGGAGCTTATTGAGGAAAAGCAAAAAATCCTCATATCCTGCGGATTTTCGAGCGATTTTCTTTCTATTAAATATAATTGCAGCAAATGTAATGATACAGGATATCATAGCGCAATGCCCTGCGAATGTCTAAATGAAATAATAAATTCTTTAACCGAAACTCGCGCCCAAAAAATAAGCGGCGAGGAACAACTATCGTTTGACACATTTGACCTCAGCTACTATCCCGAAAATCTTAATGGAATTGAGTGTCGGGAGATAATGAGCAAGACTTATGAAAACTGTAAGCAATATGCAGAAGAATTTTCATTATCCTCCCCTAACCTGCTGCTTTTTGGCGGAACAGGCGTTGGAAAAACACACATCTCACGAGCTATAGCAAAGAAAGTTTGTGAAAATGGGTTTAATGTTATATATATGTCGGCACCGGACCTTTTTACATCTCTCGAAAAAGAGCGTTTTAATCAAGAAACCCCTGCTGAAAATATGCAAAGTATTGTTGAATGCGACTTGCTGGTTATAGATGATTTGGGCGCAGAATTTACTACTTCTTTCACAGTCTCGGCATTATACAACATCATAAACACACGTCTTCTTTCTGATTTACCAACATTAATTACTGCAAATCTATCACCCTCTGAAATTAAGCAGCGCTATTCAGAACGGATTGCATCGCGTCTTATCGGATGCTATGAACATCTTAGATTTATCGGAAATGACATTCGCATTTTAAAGAAAAAAGGATTTTAAAAAAACTCCCGCCGTATGGCGGGAGTTTTTTTATTATAAATTATTTAATTTTCATTGAAATATCAAACGCTTTGACTGAGTGTGTAAGTGCTCCAAGGCTGATAACATCAACGCCCGTTTTTGCAACCTCTGCGATATTTTCGAGGGTGATATTGCCCGACGCCTCGGTTTTGGCTCTTCCTGCAATAATTTTAACAGCCTCGGCCATTTGCTCGCAGTCCATATTATCGAGCATAATTACATCCGCACCCGCTCTCAGAGCTTCCTCCAGTTCTATAAAATCACGAACTTCGACCTCTATTTTGAGCATATGTCCAGTTTTGCTGCGAAGCTTCGCAACCGCTTTTTCAATTCCGCCGCTTGCATCAATGTGATTATCTTTGAGCATTGCAGCGTCACTTAAATTATATCGGTGATTTTTTCCTCCGCCTATTGTAACGGCATATTTTTGAAGTGCTCTGAGTCCGGGTAGGGTTTTTCTTGTTTCAGCAACAGAAGCGCGAGTACCCTCACAAAGCTTAACACAACGATTTGTTGCTGTCGCAATTCCTGAAAGGTGCTGAAGAATATTTAAGGCTGTTCTCTCGCCCTTTAAAAGCGCTGCGGCATTTCCGCTCATTGTAGCAATAATGTCGCCTTTCTTTACTTCTTCACCATCTTTTTTAAGTATTTCATATGAAATATCAGTGTCTAAAAGCTCAAAAACGCGCATTGCGATGTCTATACCACAAACAATACCTTCATCCTTAGAAACAAAATATGCTGTTGTTTCTGAGGATTTATCGATAAGGTAATCAGTTGTTACATCGATATAGTTTATATCTTCGCAAATTGCTTTTTTAATTATATCATCTACATAAAACTGTGGTAACATTATTCTTCACCCCTACGAATTAGCGCTAATTACATCATTTAAGATAAGTTCAGCAATAACGGCTGTGTTTCTTGCCTCGATTAAGTCTGTCGTAATAATGAAGTCCTCATTATCAAGAGTTTCTTGAATTTCCCTGACCTCGTTGATAGATTTCTTCGCCTCTTCAATATCAGGAACAACATAAAATCCTTGCTGAAGCAGATGTCTGATTTTAGTTCTATATCCTTGCGGGAGTTGAGTTTTACCTTTGGGGTAAACCATTCCCTCAGGCTCTTTAACTGCAGCTTTCTTGCCGTTTTCAGCTATTTTTTTGTTTATTTCCTGCGCAGCCATTCTACCGAATACAACAGCCTCTAAAAGCGAGTTACTTGCAAGACGGTTGTTTCCGTGAACACCGCTGTGAATACATTCTCCCGCAGCATACATATCCTCAATTGTGGTCTGTCCGTTTAAATCAACGTGAATTCCACCCATCAGATAATGCTGACAAGGATAAACGGGAATATTGTCGCGGGTCATATCAAATCCGTTCTCCATAAGCTTTTCATAAAGCATTGGAAAACGGGTTTTTACAAAATCAGGGTCTTCGTGTGCAATAGTCAGATAGAATTTATTGCTGCCAGTTTTCTTTTCTTCTTTCATAATGCACTGAGATACAACATCTCTTGGTGCAAGCTCTCGTCTTTCGTCGTAGTTATGCATAAAGCGCTCAAAATTGCAGTTAAGGAGATATGCGCCTTCACCGCGAACAGATTCTGATATAAGCAGACGCTCTCTGTCCTCGTGTGCAAAAGCAGTAGGATGAAATTGAATAAGATTCATATTTTCAACCTTGGCGCCCATTTTATGAGCAAGAACTATTCCATCTCCCGTTGCAATTTTAGAGTTGGTTGTATATTCATAAACGCGGCCTATTCCACCCGTTGCCATAAGAACATAGTCTGCAGAAACAACTGTTTGTTCATTTTCGCAAAGAAGAGTGGCAAAAAACATTCCTTCGCACTTTACAAGACGGATAACCTGTGTATTTTGCGCAATTTTTACATTTGAAAGCTTGCTGACTGTTTCATACAAGGTTGTAACAATAGCATTTCCTGTAGAATCCTTGCGGTGCAGGATACGCGGCATAGAATGACCGCCCTCTAAGGTCATATTATAGCTACCATCTTCGTTTTTATCAAATTCAACACCGAGGCGGGCAAGCTCCATAACATCCTTAGGTCCCTCTGTTACAAGCTCCTGTACAGAATCGGGATCGTTTGCGTATCCGCCTGCAATCATAGTATCTTTGATATGTGACTCAAAATTATCCTCTTTTGTTGTTACAGCGGCAATACCGCCTTGTGCAAGGTCACTATTACTTAAAAGCACTTCCCTTTTGCACACAGATAAAACCTCAAGCTCGGGCGAAAGATGTAGTGCGCAATAAAGGCCTGCAACACCCGTTCCGATAATTAAAACGTCATAATGTTTTTTCATATTTTCATCCTCTTTGATGACCAAATGTTTTGTAAAGCATAGTGCTTTTTACCTATTATAACACATTTTTCCAAAAATGAATATATTTTTTTAAAAAACCTCAAATTATATAATATAATCTTTCACAAGATACAGCTCTTTTTTATCAACAAACGCATCGATTTCTGCACCTTCATTAGAATACTGCTGCGAAACAACAGTTCCACGTTGTTTAATTTTTCCAATCAGGCTAAGTTTTTCGTAAGGAATTGAAAGTTTAAGCCTTACAGTACTGCAAAGCTCGTCCTCTATTTTACCAAGTAGTTTATCAATTCCGAACCCCGAATAAGCCGATATTACAATGTTTTTAGGGTCGGTGTCAACTGCAATACCACCTGAAAGCTTGTCGCACTTATTGTAAACTGTAACAATTTTATCATTATCGCACCCAAGTTCAGAAAGAATCTTTGTTGTAATTCTCAGCTGGTCATCCCTTTGGTCTGAACTGATATCGCAAACATTTAAAATTAAATCGGCATAAACAGCTTCCTCAAGCGTTGATTTAAATGCAGATATAAGCTGATGCGGCAATCTGCTGACAAAACCTACAGTATCTGTAACAAGCACTGTTTGACCATTAGACAAAACAAGGCTTCTTGTCGTCGGGTCAAGAGTAGCAAAAAGCATATCTTTTGAAAGAACATCCGCACCCGTTAGTTTATTTAGCAGAGTTGATTTACCGACATTGGTATATCCAACAAGCGCAACAGTTTTTAGTTCATTTTCTTTTCTTGCGGCGCGCATAATATCACGGCGTTTTTCAAGAGATTTAAGCTCCTTTTCAAGCGCATCTATTCTTCGGTGAATATGTCGGCGGTCACTTTCAAGCTTTGATTCACCGGGACCTCTTGTTCCTATTCCGCCGCCAAGACGCGACATAGCACTTCCGCGGCCCACAAGGTGCGGAAGACGGTATTTAAGCTGCGCAAGCTCAACCTGAAGCTTGCCATCTGCAGTTTTTGCTCTACTTGCAAAAATGTCAAGAATGAGCATTGTACGGTCAATAATTGCACAAGAAATAACCTGTTCTATGTTTCTCATTTGAACCGGTGAAAGCTCAACATCAAAAATAACAAGGTCAATTTCATTCATATCGCAAAAAGCGGCTATTTCACTGAGCTTTCCTGTTCCCACGCATGTCGCCCTATCGGGCGCATCTCTTCTCTGAGATGTGCTGCCGACAACTTCACCACCCGCACTCACGCACAGCATACTAAGCTCTGATAGTGACTGCTCACAGTCATAATCTTCACAATCTATTCCAACAAGCAGACATCTTTGAGGATGCTCTTGCAATTCAATCATATACCGTTAACTCTCCTTCTATATTAAAGGCCTGAAACATACTCTTCAAGGCAGATTTTCTTACTCATAATTTCTTTTGCCGCATCTACTCCAACATATCTGTAATGCCAAGGCTCATATGAATAACCCGTGATCCCCACCTTATCTTTAGGATAACGGAGTATGAACCCAAATTCAGCGCAGTGAGAATATAACCACTCGAATTCTTTTGTTTTGTCAAAGTCGCCGGTAAGATATCGATTGTAATTATACCAATCGGTAGAAATAAGGTCAACAGCAAGACCGGTTAAATGCTCACTTGTTCCCGGTGGGGCAACATATTGAGCAGCAAGCTCGGTCGCTTTGTCCTTTGAATACCCCTGATTAATATATTGATTAACTTTATTATTAAAGAGCGATGTTTGTCCTGAATAAGTTCTGAATCCGGATATAAGGTTTAATGTAATTCCATCATTTTTAGCAGCAGCAATCATAGCTTTATAAGAATCTGCTACTCGTGAATCAATTCTGTATCCACCCGGAAGATAAACAGTATTAACCACATAACTTTTAGGAAGCGGATACT
>JAZOOR010000007.1:0-5559 GCA_045655125.1 Oscillospiraceae bacterium | reverse complement strand
TCTGAAGAAAAGAGCTATGTAATTTAGGTATTCCTGAACCGTCCTTACAGATTCCCCTGTCATTCCTTGACGGAGGTCTACACCCGGATATGGCTCAGTCAGCGGGAAGGCACTTGATTCGGGAACTTTTGCAATAACATCCCTGTATGCAAAATATATCTGATTCCAGGTTTCCTCATCAACAACTCCGTTTTCCTCAAGTCCTCTGCTTCTTTGAAATGCTCGCACAGCCTGTTCGGTTGCCGAGCCAAAGCTGCCGTCTATATTTACAGCAGGAATAAAATCATTAAAGGCTGATATGTATGACAGATAATACTGAAGCACCCTTACTCCCGCTCCCTGAGAGCCTATAGACAGTGGCTCGGGGAACTGTTTTGACACATCCTCGAGAGTAAGTCCCTGAGAATTTAGCTCTGAAAGCTTTTTAACGCTTACATAAATTCTTACAATGCGGTACCATGTTTCCTTATCAACTATTCCAGTAGGCTCTAAATTAAAAATTTCCTGAAATGTACGAACTGCCTCGGCAGTTCGCTGTCCAAATCTGCCATCGACGGTTACCTTAGGGATTTTGGGGTAGTTGGACGAAATTCTGTTTAGTGATGTCTGAATAATAACAGTATATTTTCCACTGTCGCCTATTCTTATGGGGGTTCCGGGGTAGGATTCTCGAGATTCTCCAACAAATGCATCACGCACTATTTCAATATCATCTCCATAGTAATTCTGAAGTATCTCAAATGGTATTTCCCCTGCCTGTGCAAGATCAACCGTTCCCCACTGAGAAAGTCCCTCACAGGTGGTGGTTGTTCCGTTGCAATACTGAGCAAAAAGCGGCTCAAAGGTTCCTATACGGCGGATATAATCATTAAAAAGCTGGTCAACTATTCTGCTGACATCACTGAATATATCTCTGCCATACTCAAATGCCTGATCGCATTGTGTGGAGTTTGTAATATCAAAGGGATAACCCTGACTTCTGTACCACTCGGTAAAAACTCGGTTTAGCGCAAAGGTTACCTGAGCATAAACATTTGCCCGAATTGCTGCCTCGGGCCAGGTGGGATATATTTCACTTGAGGCTACATTTTTTATGTAATCTATAAATGGAACAGTTACATTTTCAGCATCTTCCTTAGGTCTGCCTAAGTGAACTGTTATGGTGCTTGGAATTATTACCTCTACCATATGATTTTTCCCTCTCGTTCATTATTTTAGGTATTAAGCGGAATCATATTTGCAGGAAGCAGCGATTCTATGCCGCCGAACATCTGCACGGGCAGGTCGGACTTAGGTATATATCCGTCAGCTCGTATGTCCACCAAGTAATTGACAAACGGATGCACAGAGCCTGATTGCAAGGAAAGTTCCCTACTTGGCGTTGGAAGCTCGAATATGCTTGTATCACCGCTGCCATCGGTCGTTAAAACTGCAACGAGCTGATTGTTATCCGCATTTCTGACTCTGATCATAGCATTTTTTATTGGAATTGCTCGGTTTGCAGTAAACACCTCTACCCTCAGAGTTCCCGTGTCACTCAGTGGCGGAACAGCCTGAAAATTTGTGCCGAGCGCAAGCCCTGTGTTTGCAGGTGGCGAATACTGTGCCTTTGCACCACCTCTTATGCATACTCTGCTAACAATCTGCCCAGGAGTTTCGTCCTGCTCGTTTTGGGTCTCGTTCTGAGTTTGCTCCTGTTGTTCGTTAGCTGACAAGGGCGGTGCCATATCCTCAAAAGACACTTCACGCTGCTGCGGCATAACCTCAATTTCAGGGCGAGATAGGGATAATCGCACAGGTTTAGGCTCAGGAGAATACATCGGCGCAGAAATTTTAGGTCGCTCTGTTTGTGCATTTGATGCTTCTTGTGGTGTATCTATAATAATATCATCTGAGCTAAGAATTAAATCGCCCTGCTCGCTATTAAACTCGCTTGGAATACTGTCGTTTGGTTTAATATTTATGTTTTGAGGCATATCCTCTTCTCTCGCCACATCACTGTTTTGCGAGAGAATTTCCTCAATTCTGCGGTTGAGCTTTTCTCTGTCAGCAGCAAAGCTTGGGAAATCCTCAATGGATGTTAGTGGTGGAGTTACTTGCTCTGTTCCCTCATTTACCGGCTGCGTTTCTACTATGCTATTATTATCAACTATATTAGCATCTGTCTCTTCTCTTTCATCTGACAGAGCAGGCGGCTTTTTCAGACCCACAATCATTTGTTGCATTTCTGACTTATATTTTTCAATCATTTGCTCTGTTGTCATAGCTAACTCTCTCCTCTCCCTGATTTCTTATGGTATTTTTATGCACCTTTTGCTGCTAAAATTCCTTTTTCTGCTCCGTGGCAGCAGTGAAAATGCCGTTTTAAAGGTTTTATATATATTCCCTTTTGAAATTACTATCATAATACACAAAACTGCCACCGACAAAGACATTAAAATAACAATAGAAAACGTATAGTTTTGCACGCAAAGCCAAGCCCCCGCAAGAGATTTTGAAAAGAGTGCAGCGCTTAGTGCCAATACAAATGGAGATACTATATCACATAAAAAATGTATTTTGTTTTTTGAAACTACAAGTAGTCTGCGAATGCTTAAAAAGGCGTTGAGCATAGTTGAAACATAAACAACAGCTATATATCCATACAAACCTGACTTGGGTACAATAAAATATATCATTGTAATACTTACAACTGTGTCAATACTGCTAAAGGCGAGAACTCTGTTATATTCTCCAAGACCTTTAAGCATACCGTCTGCAATACTATCAAGATACATAAACGGTATCAGTGGTGCCATAGTTTCAATCAGTGCGCCCGCCCTGCTACTTTTATACAAGGCCTCTCCAAGCTCTCTGCCAAAGCATATGAAGTTTGCTGAAACAAACAAAGCAAACATAAGTGTTAGTTTTACCGCAAGAAGCGCCGTTTTTTGAATGTCTCTGTTTTGGCAAAGTGTCTGAGCCTCAGTAAATTCAGGGATAAGCAGCATTGAGAATGATGAAAGTACGAATGAGGGAAAGAAAAGCACAGGCATTACCATAGAGCAAAGCATTCCATACCCTTCTAGTGCTGCTCCCCTTGATGCGCCGTATTTTCTGAATCCCAGCGGAATAAGTACATTTTCAACAGTTTGCAAACCCGATTTAAGATATGCCCCTGCCGCTGATGGCAGGGCTATGGAAAATATTTTTGTCCATATTCCGCTTTTATTTTGATCTGTTTCTTTTTTTGCCGAAACGGCATAAGCAATCCATAAAAAAATACTGCTTAGTATTTCAGATATAGCCGCAGACACAACTATTGCAAGGCAGGAAAGCTCAAGATTGCCTTTTGGAACAAACGACATTAAAATAATAAAGGCTACAATTTGAACAATTTGTTCAAAACCTCTTGAAAAAAGTGTTATTCCCACATTTCTGACGGCATAGAAATATCCCGAAACTGCTGAGGAGAGTGCAATAAACGGAAGACTCACTGCAAAAGCCTTAAGTGAAAGAACGCATCTTTCATCACACAAAAGATATATTCCTATCGGCTCTGCGAAAGAAAAGATAATGCATAAAGCCATTGTACCAAAAACAAGAGAATATGCTACACATCTGTGCATAACCGCTCTTGCGCTCATCTTTTTTTGCGCTATTGCCTGAGTTACAAGTCTTGTTGCAGCAAAATTTATTCCCGATGTAGCAAATGTTACAGAAATATTATAGATTGCAAAGGTGAGCTGATAGAGTCCCATACACTCTGCACCAACACGGTTGGATACCAAAATCCTGAATGCAGTCCACACAAGGCGGAGAAAAAAAGTTATTACAATAAGCATAACTGCATTTTGAAAAAATTTCCTTTTGTTCATCAGATTCCGCCTTTTTACAAATTTTGCTTGAATTTATCCCTAAATGCGAATATACTGAAATAAAGTAATCAATACGGAGGGGTTATTATGGATAAGAATCGCAAGGAAATTATAGAAAAACAAATTGATAAAGTGATAAAATCTCTCGAAAAAAACAATATACAGGGTTATTATGTCGAAAATAGCTGTAAAGCAGTAGAGCTTGTCAAGACGCTGATTAAGAAAGGTGAAACGATCTCGTTTGGGGGTTCTATGACACTTAACGAAACAGGAGTTTACGACCTACTCAAAAATGGAGATTACAAGCTATTAGACAGAAATGCAGAGGGCAACACCCCCGAGGATATTCAGAAAATATATCGTGACAGTTTTTATGCCGATACATATCTGTGCAGCTCTAATGCAATAACAGAAAACGGCGAGCTATATAATGTTGACGGGTTAGGAAACCGAGTTACCGCCCTCACCTTTGGTCCTAAATCTGTTATTGTAATCGCGGGATACAATAAGATTGTTGCAGATTTGGATGCTGCGATACACAGAGTTAAAACAGTTGCGGCTCCCCCAAACTGTCTTCGGCTCAACAAGGATACCTATTGCGCTAAATGCGGTCATTGCGTTTCGATTGATACAGGTAAAACAGCAATGACAGACGGTTGTGACAGTCCTGACAGAATTTGCAGGCAGTATGTTGTTACTGCGAAGCAGCCTAAGAATAATAGAATAAAGGTAATTATTATTGGCGAGCAGCTTGGATACTGATGTAAAGTCATTTTACTTTACAAATTCTAACGCATATTTAACAAATATTTTTATCACATTATATTGATATTAACCTATTTTTATGCTATACTTACGGGGTCGACAGACTTTGTCGGCCCTTATATGCCCCTGTAGCTCAGTGGATAGAGCATTGGCCTCCGACGCCATGTGCGCTGGTTCGATTCCAGTCAGGGGTACCAACCCAATCAAATCCGAACATTTTTTATCTTGTTGAGAGATTTGGCTTGATAATAAATGTTCCCCGCAATTAGTCCCAACAAAAAAATCCCCCGGTTCTACCGGGGGATTTTTTTAAATATTCTTCTTATCAGTCGGATTATTGACAATTCCGAAAGCTACAAGCAGCGGAAGAAGCACATCCAGAAGACCGTTAACGGTCTCGCTGATATCTACACCTGCAAACTCCTTTACACAGAACACAACCAGTGCCCCTATCGAGAGCCAGAGGGCCCAGCTCTTAAATCTTGACAAAAATGTATTCATTTCCTTATCCTCCTATCAGCTGAGCGCCGCTTTTGCGGTGCTTATTTTTTTATTAAGCGCAGAAACCTGCGCGGTAAGCTCATTTACCTGAGCGCTCAGCTTGTCCGCTTTAGCTTTTTCTTGCTCGTAAAGAGCCTTGTAATCAGTGGCGGGAACAGACTTGCCATCGAACTTCTGGAGCATCTGCTGCAAAATTTTGTTAGACTCCTCGACAGTTGTCTTGTAGTCTGTGGCGTTGAGACCTGTTGCTTTTTTGTTTGCAATCTTAAGATAAGGAGTAGGGTCAACCGCTGTGTTGTCTATGCGGCACTCAACATGCACGTGCACGCCCGAGCTGTTGCCGGTAGTGCCCATAGTTCCGAGAACAGTAGTTCTATTAACCTTGTCCCCTTTCTTTACCTTAATAGATCCTTTGACCATATGACACTGAATAAAA
>JAZOOR010000006.1:0-16111 GCA_045655125.1 Oscillospiraceae bacterium | reverse complement strand
AATTAAGGAGCTGTCAAACGCTGTATATCAATTTGATTCTGATGCGATTGCAAAGTGCAAGGATGACCTTCAGATTCTTTTAAACCGTCGTAACATTATTACTGAAAAAGAAAAAGATTTTAGTGGCTATATTTCGCAGTTGAAAAAAGAGCTTGAAACAAGAAAAAATAATATCAGAAATGCATTAAAAACCGTAAAAGCTGAAAAAAACGGAAACTTTGTTATATCCTCCGATGGATACGAAACTACTGCAAAATACAGTACTCTTTCTCAAATGTCTGTTTCGCAGATAGATGATTTTATTTTAAATGCAAAGCCTCAGGAAGTTTCACAAAAAGCTATCGGCAAGCTTGTAACCGATTTTACCTGGCATTATGTAATGATTTTGCCGATTGACGACCGAGAGTATAATGAAAAAATTAAAGAGGGAACGGCTCTCAAAATGCGCTTTACCGATATTTCGGACGAGCCTTGCAACGTAACCGTCAGGAAGGTCGTGCTTGACGAAGCGAGTTCCAAAATGGCAGTTTTTGTCAGCTCCGAGCATATGACGGGTAAGTTTTGCTCCGCAAGGCTTGAAAAAGCAGAAATTATTTTTTCAACCGCAAAAGGATATAAGGTTAAAAAGAGTGCTGTCAGATTTGATAAGGACGGAAATAAGGGCGTTTATGTTGTAATTGCACAGCAAATGTTCTTTAGAAAAATAGATGTAATTTATGAGAAAGATGACTATGTGATTTGTGCCGCAGCAAACGGAAGCGGAACATTAAAGCCGTTTGATGATGTCATTGTGAAAGGAACGGATTTATATGACGGAAAGAACCTCTGATATAGCTGTCATTGAAAATCTTAAGATAATCCGTAACAACATAGCTGTGGCAGCAGAAAAAAGCGGCAGAAATGAAAGTGATATTCGTCTTATGGCGGTCACAAAAACAGTTGCTCCCGAACTTGTTAATGTTGCTATTGATAACGGGGTTGACCTTTTGGGAGAAAATCGTGTTCAGGAATATCTTGATAAAAAGGATAACTATAATAGTGGCTGTGAGGTGCAGTTTATCGGGCACCTGCAAACCAACAAGGTTAAGTATATAATAGACAAGGTCAGTATGATACAGTCGGTTGATAGCGTAAAGCTTGCAACCGAAATAAGTAAAAATGCTGTTAAGAATAATCTTATAATGGATATTCTTGTTGAAATAAACATAGGTGAGGAAGCATCAAAGTCGGGGACAAGTCCGCAAGAGGCACTTGAACTTGTTGATGAAATTTCTATACTTGATGGCGTCAGGGTGCGTGGAATAATGTCAATTCCGCCAATTTGTGAAAAAAAATCAGATAGTTTGCGTTATTTTTCAAGACTTAGACAAATATTTATTGACATTAGAGCTAAAAACATAGATAATGTATATATGGACTATCTTTCGATGGGAATGTCACAAGATTATGAGGCTGCCATCGAAATGGGAGCAAATATTGTTCGGATAGGATCAGCCCTTTTCGGACAAAGACAATATCGTTAACTTAGTGTTTTTAAAATTATAGAAAGAGAGGTTTAAAAAATGGGAATTTTCGGAAAATTATTTGGCGATGCTGAGGATGAGCAGTTAGAAATTGAAAGAGACGGATTTGGTGAAGATTTAATTCGCAACACCGACAGCGAATATGATGATACAACCGTATCTTACGGAAACGAAAAGAACAATCGTAATCGTGTTGTAAATATTCACGCAACAACTCAGCTTCAGGTTATTCTTGTAAAGCCTGAGCGCTTTGAGGATGCCCGCACAATCGCTGACCACCTCAATTCTAAGAGAACCGTTGTTCTTAATCTTGAATCCACCAACAAGGATGTTTGCAGAAGGCTTATCGACTTCTTAAGTGGTGTTGCATACGCAAATCACGGTCAGATAAAGCGCGTTGCAAACTCTACATTCATCATTACACCTTATAATGTTGCTATTGAGGGTGACCTCCTTGATGAATTAGAAAACAGCGGTGTATATTTCTAAGATATGAGCGACTGCTTAAGTCAACTGCACCTTAGTCGAGAGGAAACGGTTTTTGCTGCAAAAATTGAGGATTGCTGCCATCTTTGCGAAAGAAACAACATTCCTAAGTTCAGTGGTTTCCTTGATTTAAGACAGCAAAAAATTGCCATGTTTGTTTCTTTGGGTATATCTCCCGATTCTTTCACAATGTTTGGAGGATATGATGGCGCCGAGCGAAAAATGTTCGGCGTTTTTCCCGATTACGTTTCTGAAAGAAACTCAGAATTTCCGATAGCATATCTTTGTGTGTTACATAAAAGGCCGCTTACACATCGCGATTTTTTAGGAAGTCTTATGTCATTGGGAATTAAACGCGAGATTATCGGAGACATAATAGTCGGAGAAAAAAAGAGCTATTTAATAGTTCAAAGCTCGATGTGCGACCATATTATTGATAGTATCTCCAAGATTGGAAATGTAGGTGTCAATATAACAGAATGTTCGGGAGAAGAAATAGTGTTTTCTCAAGAGCGTTTTGAAGAAAACACTGTAATTGTTTCATCTATGAGGCTTGATTGTGTTGTTGCTGCGTTAACAGGTAAAAGCAGGGCAGACAGTGCAAAACTTGTCGCTTCTGAGCGCGTTATGGTTAATCACGAGACAATTACATCTTGTTCTAAAAATATAAATTGCGATGATGTATTGTCAATTCGTTCTTTTGGTAAATTTATTATAGGCTCATGTAAATCAAGAACAAAAAAAGGAAGACTAGTTCTTCAATACAAAAAATTTATTTAACAGGGAGGCCTTTTTGTGCTGACAATTTCTGAAATTAAAAACAAAAAATTTGAAAAATCTGCCTTTGGTTATAAGGTTGAGGATGTAGAAAACTTTTTAAATGAGATAATTGATTGCATATCTAATCTTGAAAATGAAAAGGCTGAAACTGAGAAAAAGCTTGTTGTTTTAGCAAATAAAATCGAGGAATACAGAAACGAGGAAGACAGTCTTCGTCAGGCTCTTTTAGGTGCTCAGAAGCTTGGAGACAGTATTCTTAAAGAGGCTAAGAATCGCGCTGAAATTATGATGCGTGATGCAACAATAAAATCAGAAAATATCGTCAAGAATGTTAAGGAAGAAGTAAAGCGCGAGGAAGTTATTCTTAATAAAATGAAGCGCGAGGTTGATTCTTTCAGAACCAAGATGCTCACAATGTATAATTCTCACATTGATATGATTAAGAGTCTTCCTGAGGTTGAGCGTGCTGAGACCGAGGAAGAAATAATCGAGCCTAAGGTAGAAGCTCCCGCTGAGCCGGTCGTTGAGGCTGTTGAAAATGCTCCCGTAGAGCAAGAGGTGATTGTAGAAAAAGAGGTCCCAATAGCTGAAAAAACCGCAGAAGAAAAACCTGCTGAAAACATTGTTGAAGAAAAGCAGGAAGAAGATGGCTTTAAAATAAGCGGCGGATTTAAGTTCAGCCGTTTTGAAGATAATGATACTAAAGAATCTAAGTTCGGTCCGCTGAAATTCGGCGATGGTTATGACCTGAACGATGATGCAAAAAAATAAACATTCACTTTGAGGAGAGAACAAAATGTCACAGGATTATAACCAGACACTGAATCTGCCCAAAACCGAATTTGCTATGAGGGCAGGTCTTCCGCAGAGAGAGCCCGAGCAGTTTGCAAAGGTTGATGAGCAGAATATTTACGCTAAAATTATAAAAAAGAACGAGGGAAAACCTCAGTACATTCTGCACGACGGACCTCCGTATGCAAACGGCGATATTCATCTCGGAACAGCGCTTAATAAGGTTCTTAAAGACTTTATTGTTAAATATAAGAATATGTCGGGCTACTGCGCTCCGTATATTCCCGGATGGGATACTCACGGTCTTCCTATCGAGCTTAAAGCTATTAAGAAAATAGGTGTTGACAGAGCGGTGCTTTCTCCCGTTGATTTGAGAAAGCATTGCAGAGAGTTTGCACTTTCTTATGTTGATAATCAGCGCAATCAGTTTAAGCGTTTAGGTTCAATCGGTGATTATGCTGATCCTTATCTCACTCTTAAACCTGAATTTGAGGCAAAGCAGATTGAAATTTTTGGCGATATGGCTGAAAAGGGTTATATTTATAAAGGACTTAAGCCTGTTTACTGGTGTCCTACCTGTGAAACAGCTCTCGCAGAGGCCGAAATTGAGTATTCTGAGGACCCTTGTTATTCAATCTATGTTAAATTTCAGGTAACCGATGATAAAGGCAAGCTTTCAGCACTCGGTGTTGATCCTTCCAAGACAAAGTTTGTTATCTGGACTACAACCACTTGGACACTTCCTGCCAATGTTGCAATTTGCATAGGGCCCGAGTATACCTATGCTTTCGTTAAAGCCAACGATGAAATTTATGTTATTGCCGAGGAGCTCATTAAACCTACTGTTGAAGCAGCAGGAATTGAAGAGTACGAGATAATTGCTCGTGCAAAGGGTAGTGAGCTTGAGCTTATTGAAACTGCTCATCCATTTATTGACAGAACATCTCTTGTAATTGTTGGAAATCACGTTACATTAGAGAGTGGTACAGGCTGCGTTCATACAGCTCCCGGTCACGGTGTTGAGGACTTTGAGGTTTGCCGCAACTATCCTCAGATTCCTATTGTTGTTCCTGTTGACTCCAAAGGCTTTATGACAGAAGAAGCAGGACAGTTTGCAGGTCTTTCAACCGATGACGCAAATAAGGCTATCGCACAGCACCTTGAAGATACAGGTAGCCTTTTCGCTATTCAGAAAATCATTCACCAGTATCCTCACTGCTGGCGTTGTAAAGATCCCGTTCTGTTCAGAGCTACAAAACAGTGGTTCTGTTCTATTGACGGATTTAAAGATGCGGCTATCAAAGCTATTGAGGGTGTACAGTGGATTCCTGAATGGGGCGAGGAGCGCATTAAAGGAATGGTTCGCGACAGAAGTGACTGGTGCATTTCTCGTCAGCGTACTTGGGGTGTTCCTATTCCTATTTTCTACTGTGAAAAGTGCGGTAAAGAGCATATAAATAAAGAAAGTATCAAAGCTGTTTCTGAGCTGTTCCGTAAACACGGTTCAGATGCATGGTATACAACCGATGCTGCCGATATTCTTCCCAAGGGAACTGTTTGCAGCGAGTGTGGTCACGATGTATTTACCAAGGAAACAGATATAATGGATGTATGGTTTGACTCCGGTGTTTCTCACGCCGCAGTATTGCAGCAGAGAGAGGGGCAGGGATGGCCTGCAGATCTGTATTTAGAGGGTGCTGACCAGTATCGTGGTTGGTTCCAGTCCTCACTTCTGACTTCGGTTGCTTGGTGCTCAAAAGCTCCTTACAAGGCTGTTTGCACACACGGCTGGGTTGTTGACGGTGAAGGTAAAAAGATGTCTAAATCCCTTGGAAACGGTATTCTCGCCGAAGAAATCTTGGATGATTACGGTGCGGATATTCTGAGACTTTGGGTTGCATCATCTGACTATCACGCAGATATCAGAATTTCAAAAGATATTCTCAAACAGCTTTCTGAGGGATATCGTAAAATTCGTAATACTGCAAGATATATTCTTGGAAATATCTTTGATTTTGACCCTGCAAAAGATATAGTTAAATTTGATGATATGCAGGATATTGATAAGTGGGCGCTTAAAAAGCTTGAGGAGCTTAAAGAAAAGGTTGCCGCTGCATATGATGCCTTTGAATTCCATCAGGTTTATCATTCGGTTCGCAATTTCTGTGTTATTGATATGTCCAACTTCTATCTTGATGTACTCAAGGATAGACTTTATTGCGATGAAACTGACGGCACCTCAAGAAAAGCTGCACAGAGCGCAATGTATATTATCTTAAATTCTCTCACGAAGCTTATAGCTCCCATTCTTGCATTTACATCTCAGGAAATCTGGGAGAGTATGCCTCACCTTGAGGGAGAAAATACAGAGCACGTCCTTCTCAATGATATGCCCAGAAAAGAAAACCTTAGTGTTCCTGAAGGTTTTATGGAAAAATGGGATAGAATAAACTCTGTAAAGGATGCAGTTAAAAAGCAGCTTGAGCAGCTGAGAGCTCAGAAGGTTATTGGTTCTTCACTCGATGCTGAGGTGACACTTTATGCACAGGGCGAGCTCCTTGATTTCCTTTCTGATGTTAAAGCTATTCTTCCTCAGGTTCTCATTGTTTCCAAGGTTTCCCTTGTAAATGGTACCGGCGGAGAAGAGGATGAGGATTTTGCAGGTCTCGGAATAGAGAGCAAAAAGGCAGAGGGCTGCAAGTGCGCTCGCTGCTGGACTTACAGCGACAGTGTTGGAAATGATTCGGCTCATCCCGATATTTGTGAACGCTGCGCCTCTGTAATAAAATAATTCTAAAATGTTTAATATCAGGGCTCAGATAATTTCTGTGCCCTGATGTTTTGAAAATGAAGGGAAGATTTTGCCGTTAATATGAAACTTGCTGTAAATAAAACTAAATATATTATCGCGGCAGTATCTCTTTTGTTTGTTTTTGTAGATCAACTGATAAAATTTGTTGTTGCAAACAGTATGCAGCTTAATGAATCTATTCCTATTTTAAACAATGTACTGCACATTACTTATGTTTTAAATGAGGGCGCAGCTTTCAGCCTCTTGTCAGGTCAGTCCTGGATACTTTGCGGAGTCACATCTGTTATTATGGCTGCTCTGATTTATCTATTTGTTTCAAACAAATCCACGCACATCCTTTTACTTAGCTCACTTGGACTTATAATTTCGGGCGGAATTGGAAATCTTATTGACAGATTTTTTAATGGAGATATTATTTTCCAAGGAAAAGTAATTGATTATATCGACTTCTGTCTTATTGATTTTGCGGTATTTAACTTCGCTGACTGCTGTATAACCATAGGGACTGTTATGCTTGTTGTTTATCTTTTCTTTTTTGATGGTAAAAAGGCCAAAGAAATAGAGGATTCTAAAGATGAATAAGCAGGAATTTGAATTTATAGTAGACAATGAGTCTTCAGCAGTACGAATAGATGCTTATTTATCTGACAAGCTTGAAGGCTTTACACGAAGCTATGTTCAGAAAATCATTACTGATGGCTCTGTATGCGTTAATGAAAAGCCTGTTTCTAAAAGCTTTAAGCTGTGCAAAGGGGATTTTATCAAGGTTTCTGTTGCTGAAAACACTGAGCTTGAAATAAACGCTCAGGATATTCCTCTCCACATAGCTTATGAGGATGATGATCTTCTTGTAATAAACAAGCCTAAGGGAATGGTTGTTCACCCAGCAGCAGGGAATACCGATGGAACCCTTGTAAATGCTCTGCTTTTTCATTGTAAAGGAAAATTATCGGGTATTAACGGAGTAAACCGTCCCGGAATTGTACACCGTATAGATAAAGATACCAGCGGTCTTTTGGTTGTTGCTAAAAACGATGTGGCTCATTTTGGCCTATCTGAGCAGTTTTCAGAGCATAGTATTAAGCGAGAATATCATGCTATTGTATATGGTAATATAATGGCTGATAAAGGAACAGTTAATGCGCCGATAGGCCGTCATCCGACTAAAAGAAAACAAATGACGGTTACTCTCTCTAATTCAAAACACGCAGTAACTCATTATGAGGTAATAGAGCGTTTTGGGAATTTTACTTATATAAAATGCCGTCTTGAAACTGGTAGAACTCATCAGATTCGTGTTCATATGGCAAGTATCGGACACCCGATTGCAGGTGACGAGGTTTATGGACCTAAAAAGGTTATTAAATCCCTTAGCGGACAATGTTTGCACGCAAAGGTGCTTGGCTTTACACATCCTGTAACGGGCAATGAACTAATTTTTGACAGTTCATTGCCGGATTATTTTACTAAGTTTATTAAAACGCTTAGAAATGATTAGTTTTAAAGCGTACATATAATTATTTCATTGTCAGGAGGTTTCTTTATGCAGGAAACACAAAAAAAACAACTGCAAAAAACTGCCTGTGAAGTCAGACTCGGAATTATCGAAGCTGTTCACAGTGCAAAATCCGGCCATCCGGGCGGATCTCTTTCTATCGCAGATCTCATAACATATCTTTATTTCTGCGAAATGAATATTAATCCTCAGGACCCCAAGAATGCTGACCGTGACAGACTTGTTCTTTCTAAGGGACACTGCTCTCCGGCACTGTATTCTGTACTTGCTCAGAGAGGATATTTCCCCAAAGAAGAGCTTCAAACCTTCCGTCAGATTGGCAGCCGCTTGCAGGGACATCCTGATATGAAGGGTATTCCCGGTGTTGATATGAGCTCTGGTTCGCTCGGTCAGGGAATTTCTGCCGCTTGCGGAATGGCTCTCGGTGCAAAATTAAATGGAAAAGATTATCGAGTATACACCATTCTTGGCGATGGTGAATGTGAAGAGGGACAGGTTTGGGAGGCTGCAATGTTTGCAGGTAATAAAAACCTTGATAACCTATGTGCAATAGTTGACTACAACGGACTGCAGATTGACGGTTCTCTCGGCGAAGTTTGTTCACCCGAGCCTTTTGATAAGAAGTTTGAGGCTTTCGGCTGGAATGTAATTTGCATTGATGCTCATAACTTTGATGAGATAGAGGCCGCTCTTAACACTGCCCGCAATACAAAAGGCAAGCCTACTGTTATTATTCAAAAGAGTGTTAAGGGTAAAGGTGTTTCATTTATGGAAAATTCAGTTTCGTGGCATGGCGCAGCACCTAACGATGAACAGTATGAAATTGCAGTAAACGAGCTAAAAGCAGCTCTTGCGGAAATGGAGGCATAAACAATGGCTGATGTAATTAAAAGAGCAACTCGTGAGAGTTATGGCGAAGCTCTTGTAGAGCTTGGTAAAAAATATGATAATGTCGTTGTTTTGGATGCTGACCTTGCCGCCGCAACCAAAACTGGTAGTTTTAAAAAGGCATTTCCTGAGCGTTTTTATGACTGTGGAATAGCAGAGGGAAATATGATGGGAATTGCCGCGGGTCTTTCGACTACAGGCATCGTTCCTTTTGCAAGCACCTTTGCAATGTTTGCTGCCGGAAGAGCATATGAAATAGTCAGAAACGCCATTGGTTATCCTCACATGAATGTTAAAATTGGTGCAACACACGCAGGTATTACAGTCGGTGAAGATGGTGCAACCCATCAGTGCTGCGAGGATATTGCTCTTATGAGAACTATTCCAGGTATGGTTATAATCAATCCCAGCGATGATGTTGAGGCTAAGAAAGCAGTTATGGCTGCATACGAGCATAATGGTCCTGTTTATATGCGTTTTGGTAGACTTGCTGTTCCCGTAATCAATGATGAGAGCTATAAATTTGAAATCGGAAAAGGCGTGCTTCTTCGCGAGGGTACCGATGTTACAATCGTAGCAACAGGTCTTGAGGTTTCAGAGGCTCTTGAAGCTCACGAAATTCTCAAAGCAGAGGGAATTTCCGCAAGAGTTATCAATATTCATACTATTAAACCTCTTGATGAAGAAATCATTATCAAGGCAGCAAAGGAAACCGGCGCTATTGTTACAGCAGAAGAGCACAGCGTAATCGGTGGACTTGGAGAGGCTGTATGCGGTGTTGTTGCTGGAAATTGTCCTGTTCCTGTAGTGAAGGTTGGAGTTCAGGATAGGTTTGGTTATTCCGGCCCTGCTGCAAAGCTTATTCCGCTCTTTGGTCTTGATGCGGCTACTATTGCAAAATCTGCAAAAGAGGCAATAGTAAAGAAGAATTAATTATAAAATTTAGAAAAAGCACTGCTTTGCGGTGCTTTTTTATAATAAAAAATCTCCCCACCAATACGGTGGGGAGATTTTTGTTATGTTTAGTTATTAAAAAAAGCATCGTGAATAACTTTTGCAGCTTTTTCGCTCTGCTCGCGAGTTATAATAACAGAAATCTTAATTTCGCTTGTGGTTATCATATCAATATTGATGTTTGCATCGGAAAGAGCCTCAAACATTTTTGCTGCAACTCCTGAATTACTCTGCATACCTGCACCGACGAGCGAAACCTTAGAAAGATTGTCCTTAGTAACAACCTTTGATGCTCCGAAAAGAGTGAGATTTTCGTTGATAATCTTAAGTGCTAAATCTAAATCTTCATTTTTTACTGTAAAGCTGATGTCCTTTGTGTTATCACGTCCAACAGACTGAAGAATAACATCAACATTAACTTTTTTAGATGAAAGAATTGAGAAAATTTTAAAAGCAATACCAGGCTTATCGGGCAGACCGATTATTGCAATTTTTGAAATATCATTGTCTACAGCGACACCTCTGACTAACATTTTTTCCATATTAACAGCCTCCTTAACTTTTGTTCCGGGTTTTCTTTCTAAGCTTGAAATAACCTCAAGCTCGAGATTGTGTTTTTTAGCAAGCTCAACCGAGCGATTGTGCAGAACCTGTGCGCCGAGAGAAGCGAGCTCAAGCATTTCATCAAAAGTGATCTCATCAAGCTTTTTAGCGGTGCTGATTTTGCGGGGATCAGCGGTGTAAACACCGTCAACATCTGTGTAAATTTGGCAAAGGTCAGCCTTGAGAGCAGTGGCAAGGGCAACAGCGCTTGTATCTGAGCCGCCGCGACCAAGGGTAGTAATATCATCGTATTTGTTGATACCTTGGAATCCCGCAACGATTATTATGTTATTTTTGGATAACTCATTGTGCAGACGTTCCGAATTAATACTTGAAATTCTTGCATTTCCGTAGTTAGAGTCGGTTTTCATTCCAACCTGCCAGCCGGTTAGGGATATAACAGGGAATCCCATTTTTTCAATAGTCATAGCAAGTAGTGAAATTGAAATCTGCTCGCCGACTGATAATAAAACATCCATCTCTCTTTTGGAGGGGGAGGGGTTAACCTCTTTTGCTTTTTCGATGAGCTCGTCGGTTGTATCACCTTGTGCGGAAACAACAACTACAACCTGATTTCCAGCTTTGTAGGTGTCTGTAATTATTCCAGCGACATTCTTTAGTCTTTCAGCATTTGCAACCGAGCTACCACCGAATTTCTGAACAATCAATGACATAATGTATTTCTCCGTTTCTTTATATATTAGTAAAGCACTCTGAAGGTAGAATAAATATCTTCACCGCGCTGTTTAAGTGTGTTTACTGCTTTTTCAAAATCTTCTTCAACAATAGAGGCTGTAATAAACAAAATCTGTCCGTTTTCCTCTTTAATTAAATCAGGGTTACCAAGCAGGGAAACAAGATTTTCTTTGGTATCATTTGCTGATTTAACACGAAGGAAGAAGGGGAAAGAGCCTTTTTTATAATCAATAACCTCATCGTGAGAGCCATCAGTCCAAAGAGGCGGCTCGTTGATATCGGAGAGTCTTACACATTCTAAGATATCCGATACAACTGCACTGGCAGTGGGGAGCTTACCCGCGCCACGACCATAAAATGCTACTTCATCTACCGAATCTCCCACAACAGTAACTCCGTTAAATACATCCTTTATGTTTGAAAGTCTGCTTTTGGAATTAACTAACATAGGGGCAACAATAACCTGCATTTTATTGTTTTCAAGTTTTTTTGAATATGCAATAAGTTTTAGTGTGTGGTCTATAGAATCAGCGGCTTTAACATCATCAGATGCTATTGAGGAAATTCCCTCGGTATGTACCTCGTCGGGATAAACGTGTTTACCTGAAACAAGGGAAGAGAGAATGCAGATTTTTCTGCAAGCATCGTGCCCATCAACATCTGCAGATGGGTTGCGCTCTGCATAACCCAACTTCTGTGCTAATGCAAGAGCATCTTCGAAGGACATCTTGTCCTCAAACATTCTTGTAAGGATAAAGTTTGTTGTTCCGTTAACTATTCCTGCAATTTTTTCAATGTTGTTTCCAATAAGGCAATAGCGCAGAGGGCGAATAATGGGAATACCACCGCCAACACTTGCCTCAAAAAGATATTTAACACCGTTTTTGCTTGCAATTTCTAAAAGCTCAGCGCCTTTTGTTGCAACAAGCTCTTTATTGGAGGTAACAACGCTTTTTCCTGCCTCTAAGCAGCGCTTTGTGTAATCGTATGCAGGTTTTATACCTCCGATAACCTCGGCTACAACAGTGATTTCAGGGTCATTTACAATAATTTCAAAATCTGAAATAAACTTTTCGTCAAATGGAGTTCCTTTGTGCTCAACAATATCGAGGATATATTTGATATCCACATTGTGACTGATTTTTCTTTTCATGGATTGATAACTTTGGTAGAATGACTCAACGACACCCGAACCAACAACACCATAACCCATAACAGCAATTTTATGACTGCTCATTTTTTCTTCTCCGTCTTCTTTAAATTATTAAAACTGTACAAATTTTGCATCAATTACACCGCTAAGAGCTCGAAGCTGATCAAGAGCGGCAAGAATTTCCTGAGACATACTATTGTCACGTAGGGAAATGCAAACAGGAGCCACTCCACTCACAGGAATATTTTGATTTATTGTAAGAACATTGGCGCCGGCGTTTCTCAAAATATCAAGAACTGCAGCGAGTACCCCAGGCTTGTCATCAAGGCTTAGATAAAGTGTAACCGTTTTAGAGCGTTCATTATCAAAAACTTCAACACAATCGCGATAACGATAAAATGTGCTTCTTGAAAGCCCTACAATTTCACAGGCATTAGAAGAATTCTTGGCAATATTTTTGGCAAGAATCTCTTTTGCCTCAACAACCTTTAGAAAAACCTCAGGTAAAACACTTGTGTCAACAATCAGATATTTATGCTTATGTGGCATATGTTTACCCCCGTTTGTCTCTGACAGTGATACAATTGTACCTCATTTTAAAACAAAATGCAAGAGTTATTTTGCAATTTTTTAAAAATATTGTTTAAAATTTAATGAATTGCAAATAAGGCAAAAAATATAGAATAAAATGTAGGGAAATTAAGAAAGTGTGGTGTGCTTTTTGCAGATGATATCCATGTCGAAATACAAAAATATTCTTGTTGTTATTTTAATTTTTGTCGGTATTTATTTCGTTGTTAAATATGCTTTTGGTGTTGTTTTTCCTTTTACATTTGGATTTTTAATGGCGTATGCTATGCGTCAATGCTCAAAATTACTTATAAAGGCAACAGGTCTAAATTCTAATTTGGTAAGATTAGTATGTCTTTTCTTGTGTTTTGCTCTGTTTTTTATACTTTCTTTTTTTATTGCGCGCTCTATTTTCACCCAATTTTTCGATCTTCTTAAAGCGGCGCCAAAATTCTATGAATCGTTCATTATTCCGTTTGTAAATAGACTTTCAGATACATTGAACTCTAATTATCTAAGCCGATATTTTGAAAAAAATATAATATCATTTTTAAATGAAATGTCGATAAAAATTGCGAGTTTAACTACAAATGTTGCACTAAGACTTCCTGAGTTATTTATTACATTTATTGTAACGGTAATATCATCGTTTTTTATTTGCATAGATTATGAAAAAATAATAAATTCGTTTTGTTCAATTATTCCAAGCTCAATATATACTAAAATTATAAAAATAAAAAGCACTATAATTATAACAGTATTTAAAATTCTTAAATGCTATTTTTTTATCTTTGCAATAACCTATATAGAATTGTTTTTAGGGCTTTGGCTACTTAATGTTGAGTATTCAGCAGTTGTAGCGCTTTTAATTGCTGCTGTTGACATCCTCCCATTTATAGGAACGGGGTTAGTTTTAATTCCTTGGAGTGTGATATCGCTCGTCAGCGGAAATATTCCTTTTGCTATCGGAATATTTTCCCTTTATTTAATAATAACGGTTGTGCGAAATATTATCGAGCCAAAAATTATAGGAAAAAACATTGGAATTCATCCGCTGATAGCTTTATTTGCGATGTATATCGGTTTAAAACTTGGCGGCGCACTTCTTGCTGTGATTTTGTTGATTTTAGTGTTCGTAGTCAAGATACAAAGTAACGATAACCTAAATAACAAATCGACCTGCAATTACATAAAATAATAATGAGCCAAAATGAATTAACGTTGTTTAAAAACAGAAGTACTGGCAAAAATAGTTTTGACAGAAGTTTTTAACAGGAGAAATAAAAGTAACGGAGTGTGAAGATTTTGACTGTGAAAAGAGGAGAAATATATTATGCAGATTTAAGCCCTGTTATTGGCTCGGAGCAGGGTGGAATTAGACCGGTACTTATCGTTCAGAATGATGTAGGAAATCGATTCAGTCCAACAGTTATAGCGGCGGCAATAACAAGCCAGAAAGAAAAAAATAAGCTTCCTACTCATATCGAAATCGCTTCAGTTGGCTGTGGACTTGCAAAAGATTCTGTTGTTCTTTTAGAACAGATAAGAACCATTGATAAAAAACGCCTGAAAGAGCGAATGGGAATGCTTGATGACGGTTCAATGTACAGAGTAGATAACGCTCTGTCTGTAAGCTTTGGCTTATCAGCATTTCGTCCTACATAATATTGTAGGGCACAGGTGTTTTAAATTTTATTAAGGCGCGGATTTTACCGCGCCTTTTTTTGTTGAAAAATATAATTGTACGTGCTATAATACTTAACAGTAAATGCACTTGGGAGGTTTCGATGGACTGGCTTGAAATAAAGATTTACACAACCACAGAGGGAATAGAACATATCGGCGGTATGCTGTTAATGCTCGGAATTAACGGATATAGTGTTGAGGATAAAAATGATTACGCTGAGTTTCTGGAACAAACAGAGGTGCACTGGGATTATGTTGATGAGTCTCTTGATAGACTTAAAACTGTAGAAACATCGGTCACTTTTTATCTTCCTGATAATGCTGACGGTAGGGAACAGCTTATGCTTGTCCGCTCAGAACTTGAAAGAATTTGCTCTCTTGATAAGGAAGGTCGCTTAGGAAGACTTGAAACGGAGCTTGCAGATGTTCAGCAAGAGGACTGGGAAAACGGCTGGAAAAAATATTTTAAACCCTTTGAGGTTGGAGAAAACTTAATAATAATTCCGTCTTGGGAAGAAATCCCTGATAACAACACAAGAAAAGTTTTAACAATCGATCCCGGTATGAGCTTTGGAACGGGACAACATCACACAACAAAGCTGTGTATTGAGTATTTAGAGAAATGCGTGAAAAGGGATAATACGGTTCTTGATTTGGGTAGCGGTAGCGGAATACTTTCCATTGCATCGCTTCTTCTTGGAGCTAAGTCCGCAACCGCTGTTGATATTGATCCGCTTGCGGTTGATGTGTCGAAGGAAAACGCTGCTCTTAACGGCTTTTATGCACCTGAATATTGTGCATATCAGGGAAACATTCTGTCAGATGATGGTATTAAGGATATTATAAAGGGAAAATATGATATCGTTGTTGCAAATATTGTTGCCGATGTACTAATTGCATTTGCACCTGTATTTAAGGAATATATGCATCAGAATACCAAGCTTATTTGTTCGGGAATTATTGCACATAGACTGAATGATGTTAAAAACGCACTTAATATAAACGGATACATAATCAAATCCGAAACTGAGGCATCAGAGTGGTTTGCTGTAGAGGCTAGTCTTTAAAGGAGGTTATTATTTTGAGTTTAAAAAACGAAATAAAAGGTACAAATAAAAAAGGTAGAAATCCCAACATACCCTTAATTGTGGGGTATGCTGTTTTTGCTGTTTTGTGTATAACTGTATTAGGCGTACAGGGAGCTTTTAGTCAAAGTGATGAGGATGATTTTATTTCATCCGTAAATACTGCTTCTGATATTAGCTTGGCGCTTACATCCTCTGTAAATACAAGTAGCAATATTCAAGTATCATCTGAGGCATCTTCTGAGGTGTCATCTGAGACTTCTTCAAAAACATCTTCAAAAGCATCTTCTATTGCATCAAAAGTATCAAGCACAAGCAGTGTAAAGTATTCGAGCGTCACACCAGTATCATCGCAACCCACAAGCTCGACTGAGCAAAAGGCCTATGTTCCAAACGGAGATTGGCGGCTTGTAATTGCCAATAAAGAGTATCCGCTTCCTAAAAGTTATGTGGTTAATACTGTTTATCTTCCGGGTGGATACAGAATTGATTCACGAGTAGCAGATTCTTATAAAGCTATGATTGCTGCTGCTAAAAATGATGGAATTACATTAAACCTTATATCCG
>JAZOOR010000005.1:0-3094 GCA_045655125.1 Oscillospiraceae bacterium | reverse complement strand
ATGCAAATCTTTTAAGAATGCTCTACCGTTTAAAAGGTATTTATTTAATACGATGAATTTCTTTTCGATTCGCTATTACAATCAGTTTCATTTCCCGGGTTATAACCGCATCCGGATTTGTGGCAATATCAATGTTGTCTTTTGTTTTTAAGGCAATAACGTTAATATTATATTTTCTTCTCAAATCCAGTTCTTTTAACGCTTTTCCTATCCAATCCGGTCTAACCTCTAGCTCCAGAACAGAAATATCTTCTGCTATATCTGCAATATCTATAAAACCGGAACTCAAAATATTTTTAGCAAGACGTATACCCGATTCATATTCCGGAAAAACAACCTCGTCTGCCCCGACTTTGCTCAAAATCTTATAGTGCGATTCATTCGAGCATTTCACAATTACTTTAGGGACGCCGGCTTCCTTGCAAAGCATTGTTGCCATAACACTGGCCTCGAAATTTTTTGCCATAGAAATCACAACCACATCTACATTGGAAATCCCCAGTTGTTTTATAACCCCCGGTTCTGTGATGTCCGCACATTTGCAAATGGGAATTTCAGCCGCCAGTTCATCTACTACTTTTGCGCTTTGATCCACCGCAAGAACGGAAACGCCATTATTTAACAATTCCCGCACCACCGCTTTTCCATATCTTCCAAGCCCGAAAACGGCATAACTTTTATTGATACTCATAGCAAACACTCCTTATCCCACACTAATTTCTTCAACCGGATTCATAATTATATTCTCATTGTTTTTATTTATACTGCAAGCAAACAGCAGTGATATCGGGCCGACTCTGCCCAGATACATTGTAAAAATAATAATCATTTTTCCAATGTTGTTCAATGACCCCGTAAACCCTCTGCTAAGACCAACCGTCGCAGTTGCGCTGATCGTTTCATACAGCACGTCCAGAAAGTTGTAGTCGCTTAAAGCCGAAACCATAATGGTGGCACATATAACTATAAACAGCGAAGTAACAAACACAGTGCCGGCTCTTTTAATCACATCGGCAGACAACTGCCGATTAAATACATCAACGGTTCTTTTGTTCTTCGCAACAGACCTTGCACTTGCAAGCAGCACAAACAAGGTAACCGTTTTTATGCCCCCTGCAGTGCCTGCCGGAGACCCACCTATAAACATTAAAAGCATGGATACCAATGCCGATGCATCCGTTAAATTCTCCTGCGGAAGACTTGCAAAGCCCGCCGTTCTTGTCGTTACCGACTGAAACAGCGAAACCATGATTTTCTCGAACAAAGTATATTCTTTTATAGTATCGGGATTGTTGTATTCAAAAACAAGGAATGCTATCGTGCCGGTAATTATCAAAAATAATGTGACGCATAACGCAATCTTGCTGTGTAAACGCAAGAATTTTACATGCCTGCGTTTTTTGTCTTGCAGAATTCTGCCCAAATCCAACAGGACAATAAATCCAATGCCACCGGAAATAATTAAAAACATCGTTGTAAAATTCACAACCGGATTGAGTACATAATCGCACAGACTGTTTTCAGCAATAATATCTATACCCGCGTTACAAAAAGCAGATACGGAGGTGAAAATTGATATCCATATCCCTTTCATACCAAACGCAGGTACAAAAACTGTCATATACAACAGGGTACCAATTCCCTCAATGATTAAGGTGAGGCATATAACCTTTTTCACAAACCGAACCATTCCCGCAAGGGAATTAAGGTTAAATGAATCTCCTATTAAAATTTTATCTTCAATCCCCAATTTTTTCTTTATGAGTATCATAAATCCGGCAATAACCGTAATAACACCCATTCCGCCGATTTGTATCAAAAAAAGAATAACAAGTTGTCCCCAAAAGCTCCATGTTGTCACCGTAGGTACAGTAACAAGACCTGTAACACAGGTGGATGTCGTGGCTGTAAATAATGCATCTATATAGGATACAGCTTTATTGTCTGCTGCACATATCGGCAACCGCAAAAGAAGACTCCCCGCTAAAATGACAGATAAAAATGCGAGCAGGATGATTTGAACTGTCGATAAAGATTTAAATATTTTTTTCATATAGTCTTCTCCAAT
The DNA here is from genome assembly GCA_045655125.1 of Oscillospiraceae bacterium. Lineage (GTDB taxonomy): Bacteria > Bacillota > Clostridia > Oscillospirales > Ruminococcaceae > SIG578. The sequence continues at coordinate 1,026 of JAZOOR010000005.1, read as the reverse complement.
ATTTACTAAACAGCAACGTTAAATGGCTACTAAAAAATTAATGTTCGACCAATGTGGTATTTACAGCAATATTATTCTCAATTTCAATTTGATAACCATACGGGTCTATTATGCTTTCACCCACATAATACTCATATTTAGTATTTTGACCATCACGAATGTATATCGGTTCTCCTAGCAAATCAACAATTTCTATATCTGTCTTTCCAATGATCCCATGGTTTTTCTCTAAATCATCAATCATATATACTCGTAGTCTCTCGTTATTGTTCCATTTTTCCTTACTAAAGTCAGATATATAGTTCTTAGCTCCACCTAATATGCAACCCACAAATACGACAGATATAATGGTCAAAACAATTAACGATAAAGGCAGAGAAAGATGTTTTGATATTCTTTTTCTAAATATAATTGGTAAAATAAAACAAAGAACATATATACAAATAGTCGTGTAAACTAATATACCATTGCCTAAAAACCTAAACATATCACTCATCAAATATAAAAGAAAAGATGCAAGCAAAATCCCAGTCCAACCCAAAATAAGTACTATTGTAAAAAATATATTATATATAAGATTTTGCTTGTTCATATCATTTCTCTTTTCGACATTCTTTGCTAAATTCAGTGTATGCTTTAGATACTAATTTATAATGAAAACAAATGCACATGGCAGTTTCGGTATCAAAACTTCTTGCCTGTGTGTACAAACTTAGTTACTAACTTTAACTTTATTGAATTTATTATAACACAAAATAATTACTTTTGCAACAGCATCCCATCATATAAAGCCCTATGAGTTTCTTCTTTTCACTAATTTATGGTGTCATTTTTTACAATTTAATCGAAAAAAACAAAAAAATAAAAAAAATACTTGTATAATTTCAAAAGTTGTGCTATAATGTATCTGTTTCAGTATGGAAGCAGACCGAAGGAGGTGTATATATATGGCAAAGTGTGATATCTGCAATAAGAGCGTTTCGTTTGGCATTCAGGTCAGCCACTCGCACAGAAGATCCAATAAGG
>JAZOOR010000004.1:0-34483 GCA_045655125.1 Oscillospiraceae bacterium | reverse complement strand
GCGCTGCTGCTCTTTAAAAGCAAGCTGCCGCCGAGATAGCAGGCAACAAGCTCACCCGCCGCAACATAGGCGCAGCTTAAAAGCATCGAGAGCGGCGAGGTGTTTCCAAGCACCAAAACCGCCACCTCAACTCCGATTATAAGCCCATTAAACAAAACGGGCGGCAAGGGAGCGAGCAGATAAAGCGCCTTTCCTTTAAGGTGCTTTCCTATGTAATAGGTGGTGACTGCGGCAAGCAGTGTTGCAAAGCTGCCAACAACACTATCAACAATCCCCAAGGGATTTACCCCTGCAAAAAAGCCTATAAGATTTGATAAAAAGCAGCCGAGAGTAAGCCCCCAGACTGCAGGCGGGCAAACCGCAGGCAGAACCGTGAGCGCCTCACTTATACGAATTTGCACAGCACCAAAGCTCAGCGGCGCCACCACAAGAGTGAGCGCGGCATATAGAGCAGCTATCAGGGCTGTGGCAGTTAAGTTTCTGATAGATTTCTTTTGCATTTCTACCTCCACAAAAACAGTTTCTTAAATTATATCTCTTTTTCCCCGATTTTTCAACAAATCAGAACAATTTTGTGACTTAATATTTTAAAATTTATTAACATCGGCTTCACACATTTTTATATAGAATGAATTATAATAAAAATGCACCAAGGCTCCACCGCAAGAGCTAAAAGTGTCAAGAATCTTTTTCATGGTGTCCTCTCTTTTCTGGACATCGGCGCACATCGGTTCACCCTCCCGATGTGCGTTTTTCTTTATGTTGTTTTTTTAAGAAAAATACATTATACTATTAAAAAAGGAGGGGAATTTATGCAGCTGCCCAATTTTGTTAAAAAAGCCATATCGGCGCTCGAACGCAAGGGATTTGAAACTTACTGCGTAGGCGGCTGTGTCCGCAATTCTCTTCTCAATCTGCCCGTTTCTGACTATGACCTCACTACAAGCGCCCTACCGCAGCAGGTTAAAAATTTACTATGTGAGTATAAACTCATCGAAACTGGACTTAAACACGGAACTATTACTGCAATAATAGATAATACCCCCATTGAAATTACAACCTTTCGCAGCGAAAACACCTACAGTGACCACCGCCATCCCGACGCAGTTTATTTTGCAAAAACACTAAAAGAGGACCTTTCTCGCCGCGATTTTACCGTAAACGCGCTTGCCTTTAATGAAAAGAGCGGCATTGTTGACTTTTTCGGCGGCAAATCCGACCTTGAAAAAAAGCTTATCCGCTGTGTTGGCGATGCACAAGAGCGCTTTAGCGAGGATGCTCTGCGCATCCTGCGCGCCCTGCGCTTTGCCGCTTGCCTTGAATTTTATATTGAGGAAAACACTGCCGCCGCTATAAAGGATAATTTCAGGCTCCTCTCCTTTGTTTCAAAGGAGCGTATTTACAGCGAACTTTCTCGCCTTTTGTGCGGCAAAAATGCCCCCAAAATTATAGCTGAATTTGCTGAGATTATATCATTTTGCTTGTTCCCACAAAGTAAGAAGTGCGACTGCTCTGACATAATAAAAGCAGCCGCTCCCACCCTCGCTAATCTTCCTCAAAGCACTGCAGTGCGCTTTGCTGCCCTTTTGAGATTTATGAGCGCATCTTCAGAAGAATGTGTGCAGTGCGCCGAGATGGCACTCCGAGGCCTTAAAGCCGATAATAAAACCCGCAACTATGTTTTGTCGCTTTTATCCTCTCTGCCTCTTAAAAGGGCAGAAAGCCGCTGCTCAGTAAAGGAACTTTTGAGAGAGCACGGCGCCCAAAAGCTCTCAGATTTAGTCGTGTTAGAATCTGCCCTATCCTCTCTGCAAGGCACTTGTCCCAAAAGCTTTATTGAAAGGGAAATGCAGGATATTATAAAGAGCGGAGAATGTTTCAGCCTCTCCTCTCTCAAAATTAGCGGCAACGACCTATTAGCCTTAGGTTTTGAGCCAAGTGCCATCGGAGATGCCTTAAATTATCTGCTTACACTTGTCATTTCAGAAAAACTTGAAAATAGCCGCGAAAAACTCATTTTCGCCGCAAAAGACATAAAATAAAAGCCGTCCAATAGGGCGGCTTTTATTTTCCCTCGCGCTGAATTTTCTCGCGCAGCTTCCAGCTTATAAACCCATATATATCATTTACAAAAAACATCACAAAGCACAAAATCATCGGAATATAGGCGGGATTTTCTATCGCCGCCAACACCCACAATATAATTAGAACTATATCGTTTGCCGCATAGGCTACCGCATAATAAGGATTTCTGAAAAATGTTAAATACGATGCTATAAAGCTCGTTGCAATAGACAGAGTGCTGATAAGCAAATTCGGGGTTGAGAGTGCTCGCAGAATAAAATAGAAAGCTGCCGTTACCGCTAATGTCAGCGGTATTAAAAGCTGCTTTTGCAGCCTGCTTAGCCTATGAATTTTAACCTCATTTAAGTTGTCCTTATAAGGATGCCTCAGCCACGAAACCGCCGAGGCCAAGGCACTGGGCACTGTCATACCAAGATATGTTATAGCCTCTCCGTAATAATGATATTCAAGCGATGTTACAGCATACAAAATGCCAAAAATCACCGATAAAAGCTGTCCCCAGACATCGCCTCGAGCAAGGAAAATGAGCGCTGTTACGCCCACTAATGATGCCGAAAGTGTAAAAAAGCTAACACCGGGCGACAGTAGAATTGATATGGAAACCACAATCACCGAAACTGCCCAAAGCAGCCACTCGCATTTTTTCAATTCCTTAAAAGGATTTTTAAGCATAATTCCTCCAAAAAATAACATCCTCAGCATATCCTCAAAAGCCCTATGACAAATTACTGCTACATTATATCGACACCCCGTGGGTTTGTCAAGAATTTTGGGTAAAACGGACAAGTCGGCGCATTTTTATAGCACAAAACTCCTTTTTATGAACGAAATTAGCCATTTTTACATAAACTGTACTGAGGCTTGAAAACCCAATTTCAAACAAGGAGGTTATGTAAATGGCAGAAAATATGACTGCCGACTTCGGCACCTGCGATTTCAAAGAGGCTGTCTGTATTGATGCGGGCAGAATTTACGATTCTTGCAGCGACAAGGATTGTCTATCCGATTTGCGAGTGCTTTTCCCCGAAGCCATACAAAGAAGCATTATCGATATAGCAACAAGCGCAAAAATTAAAAATGTCACCGTTCTAAATGTACTTATTGACGTCGAAAGTGTTCCCTTTAACAAAGGATTTTACTCTGTCGATATGACATACTATTTTGAGGTGACCGCAGAGGTAACCACCCCTCAGTCACCCTGTGTGACGGTTGTTGGTGTTGCGGTTGCAAGCAAAAAGGCAATCCTTTTCGGAAGCGAGGGCTGTGTTCGTACATTTGAGAGCAGCCGCAGCGGAGAGATAATCGAAAATAACAATATGCCCACCGCCAAGGTGCAGGTTGTAGACCCGATTTGCCTCGGCAGTAAGCTTTGTCCCGCCTGCGAGCCTTGTGCCGCCGTTAAAATCCCCGACTGCATATGCTCATATTTTAAAACCTGTTGCTTTGGCCGCTCTGCTGATTATACAGTAGACAGCGCAAGCTCACAAGACCTGTTTGTAACGCTCGGACTTTTCTCAATAGTTCAGCTTCAGCGTCAGGTTCAGATGCTGATTCCCTGCTATGATTTCTGTGTTCCCGATAAGGAATGCAGCGCCACCGCTCCCACCGAGCAAACCCCCTGCGAGCTGTTTTCACATATCAAATTCCCTACCGACCAATTTTTCCCGCCCCGCCTCGACCTTGATGACGAAGGCTGCTGTGGCTGCTAAAAAACTATCTGTCAAAACTAAACCGCTCCCGAAAAATCGGGAGCGGTTTTTCTTAAATTTATTTACCCGTCGAGCCAAAGCCGCCGCCTGCACGCTCGGTGTCAGAAAGGCTTTCGGACTCTTCAAACTGCGCTGTTAAATAGGGAACGAGCAGTATCTGCGCCACTCTGTCACCCTTGCATACGGTAACCGCTTCTTTACTGTGATTGTAAAGCGCGACCATTATCTCTCCGCGGTAATCGGAGTCTATTACCCCAACCTTGTTTGCAGGAGCAAGTCCCTTTTTGCAGGCAAGTCCGCTACGGGCGCAAATAAGCCCTACATACCCCTCGGGAATTTCCATTGCAATCCCCGTCGGCACAAATACTGTCTGCATAGGCTCAATTACTATATCTTCATTTATTGCTGCGTATAGGTCCGCCCCCGCGGCAAAGGCGCTCTGATATGAGGGACAGACAGCCTCAGGGCGCAAAAGCGAAATCTTTACCTTTTGTTTCATAAACTCTCCTGCCTTTCTATTTTTTATTATATTTGCAGGCACCTTTATTGTCAAGTTTATAATTGACGAGAGGGCAAGTTCGTGGTATTATAGCGTGTGTAAAGGCGGTGAGAATTTGGCTGAAATATATATTTTAAATGTAGCAGACTGTGAAAGCGAGCTACTCTCTCTGCTCCCCTATATCTCGGAGGCAAGGCAGCGCACCGTAAATGGTCTGCGCCACAAAAAAGCCTCTCTTTTCTCTATCGCATCTGAGGCGGTTTTAGCACACGCTCTTTCTCTGCCTCTACCCTGTGAGTACATGACAGACCAGAACGGCAAGCCCTACATTTGCGGCTGCCACCATTTTAACATAAGCCACTCGGGAGATTTTGTTGTATGCGCAGTTTCCGACTATGAAATCGGAGTTGACACCGAGGTTATTTCCCGAATGTCGCCGCACACTATGCACAAATTCCTCTCACCCTCAGAAATAAATGAATACAACTCCCTTACCCAAAGCCGCCAAAAAGCCTTTTTGTGCGAAAAATGGGTGCGAAAAGAAAGCTATCTCAAGCTACTTGGGACAGGTCTTCGCAAAAGCCCCGCCTCACTCTGCTTTGAGGGGGACAGACTCACACAGGACAGCTCGGTTTTTTGCCGCTGCTTTTCCCTTTCAGATGACCAGCTTTTAGCCGCCTCTTCAAAAAAAGAACTTCAAATCACAATACACCACATTACTAAGGATAACTTAAACAATCTCAAGGTGAAATAAAATGAACACAACCTCTTTTTCTCCACGCGGACAAAAGTCAGTTTTTTTAAGCGGAATGCGTGACGGACTGCCGATAGGTCTTGGATACTTTGCCGTTGCTTTTTCGCTTGGAATTGCCGCAAAGGATGCGGGACTTTCCGCCTTTCAAGGCTTTCTTGCAAGTCTTCTTACAAACGCCTCTGCGGGAGAACACGCAGTTTTTAATCTCATAAGAGCCTCTGCACCCTATATCGAGGTGGCTCTTATTACACTTATCACAAATGCAAGGTATCTTTTAATGGGCTGCGCCCTGAGTCAGAGAATGTCTCCCGAGACTCCTTTAATTCACAGGCTCATTGTCGGTTTCGATATAACCGACGAGATTTTTGGCATAAACATCTCACAAAAAGGGTATCTAAATCCTTATTACACATACGGCGCAATGCTCACCTCTATTCCCTTCTGGGCAAGCGGAACCGCGCTTGGAATTATGATGGGCAATCTGCTTCCGCTAAGAGTTGTGAGTGCCCTGAGCGTTTCCCTTTACGGAATGTTTATCGCCATAATTATCCCTCCCTGCAAAAAGGATAAGGTTATTGCCTGCCTTGTTCCCATTTCGTTTGCTTTGAGCGCGCTGTTTACATACACTCCCTTTCTTAATTTTCTCTCAGAGGGAAACCGCACAATAATACTTACTGTTGTCATCTCGGCAGCCGCCGCACTTCTGTTCCCCATTAAAGAGGAGGTGCGAGATGCAGAATAACGTTTATATTTATATTCTTATAATGGCAGGAGTAAGCTTTATAATAAGAACTCTGCCACTCACTCTTATAAGGCGTCCGATACGCAGTAAATTTATAAAATCATTTCTTTACTACGTACCCTATGTAACCCTCTCTGTTATGACCTTCCCCTCAATTTTAGGCGCAACCCAAAGCCCCTTAGCAGCAGTTATTGCATTGCTACTGGGCATTGTTGCCGCATATTTTAATGCAGGACTTTTAAAGGTTGCCATTTTCTCCTGCACCGCCGTTTTCATCCTCGAGTTTTTTCTTATAAGATAACTGTAAAAAAACCGCCTTGCTATGCAAGGCGGGTTCTCTTTTACATATTATTATTTTACCCAGCCGTGTTCTTTAAGCGCATCAAAGCTTTTCTGCATTTCTCCATAAGAATTATCGCCAAAAGCGGCGCTGTCCTGCTCAACATAAGCCACCTTAACAGTTCCGACTGCGACGAGCGCTTTTATAATATCATCCATAGGAGTAACCCCCGCATACATGGGAACAAGGCGCTTCATACAGTCCTCATTTTCTTCCTGCTCAGCTCTGTAATCCTTTAAATGAACGTATTCAAGGCGGTTCTTAAACTTTTCTATAGTTTTAAACGGGTCTGCGCCCGCAAAATGCACCCAACCGGTATCAAGGGTAAAGTTCCAATTAGTTTTTTCAAAGAGAATATCCATATCACAATAGCCGCCCCTGTCATAAAACTCCCAAAAATGGTTATGATATGCAAAGCGAAGTCCTGCGTCGTTTATCTTTTTAACGGGAGTTTCAAGGTCGCGTATCATGTCCTCTAAACGAACATCTTGTCTGTCCTCAGATAGATACACTCCGGGATAGCCTAGCCCGATAACCTCAACACCCATTTTCTTGTGATTTTCAATAAGGCTATCAACATCATTTAAAAGGGTGGGAATATCGGTGTGCGTAAGTCCCACATGCATATCAAATTCGCTCTTGTACTCGCAGATTTTATCGGGATCATACTTAAATCCGCTGAGCTGAACCGACTTGTATCCTATCTCCTTCATTGCCTTAAAGGTTTCTCTGATGCCCTGCTCGTCCTTACATCTGTCACATACGGAAAAAAGCTGCGCTCCTATTAACATCGCCTTTCCTCCTCTTTTTCTTCTGTATTTTAGTTTACTATACTCAAAAAAATAAGTCAACAAATTTAAACCATCATCAAGGTTTAGCTTGATTCCTTATTACGCGGTCTTGTAAGCACTTTTACAAAGCTCTACAATTTCTAACTGTTAAATATTTTTTGGGGGTAACTATGAGGCTTTCTATAAAAAAAAACACAAAAAATGATATTCTCTTATATGCAAAAAATATATTTCTCACCATTACGGGCACTGCAATTCTCGCTTTCGGAACCTCTATTTTTATCATTCCCTTTGATATCATTGCAGGTGGAACGACAGGAATCGCAATTATTTTAAGTAAATTTCTCACTTTTTTATCGGTCGAGCAGCTTATAACTGTTATAATGTGGGTCTTGTTTTTATTAGGATTTATAGTTCTGGGTAAAAACTTTGCTATTAAAACCCTGATTTCCGCAATAGTTTACCCCACCGCTATTTCCATTTTTGGAAAACTGGCTTCCCCCGATGTGCTCGGCGGTTTTTTCGATATAAAAAACAGCGAACATGGAGAACTTTCGCTGCTCACGGCAGCAGTTGTAGGCGGTGTTCTTGTTGGAGCAGGCTGTGCCGTTGCTTTCCTCGGCGGCGGCAGTACGGGCGGTACAGACATTATTGCATTCACACTGTGCAAATTCTTTAAAAAACGGCGCAGCTCGGTTGTCATTTTTAGCGTTGACACAGCGATTATCGTGCTTGGTATGTTCATTCTCAATGACTTTATTATCTCTCTTTTAGGTATAATCTGCGCTCTTGTTTGTGCTATAGTTATCGACAAGGTTTTTCTGGGCGGCTCAAAGGCCTTTGTTGCTCAGATTATTACAAGCAACCCCGAGCAGATAACGCAAGAAGTTATCGAAAAATTAGAGCGCACAACAACTATTGTAGACGTAATAGGCGGCTACACCAAAGAGGGCAAAAAGATGGTTATGGTATCCTTTACTATGCGCCAGTATGGTGACCTTATGTCCATTGTGAACCGTGCAGACGGTCTTGCCTTTGTAACTGTTCACAGCGCCCACGAAATACTCGGTGAGGACTGGACAAGATAAAAAAGAAACCCTCTGACGAGGGCCTTTTATCATTTGTATTCAAAGCATTTGCTCTCTGTAAGGGCGGTTTTATATTTTTTAATATAGTATTTTGCCATATTAAGATTTTGTTCGCTGAAATTTCCGCACTCCTCGGGCTTTGCGCCGGGGATTTCCCCCTCAAAATTTAAAATATAATCGCACATAGAGAGAACAAGCTCGCATACCTCATCAGAACCTAAATCTCCGAACATAACAAGATAACATCCCGTACGGCAGCCCATAGGCCCGAAATAGATTATTTCATCTTTCCTCTTGCTGTTTCTTAAATATGTGGCAGCAAGATGCTCTATGGTGTGCAGAGCAGGCATATCAATAACGGGTTCGCGGTTGGGAGCTGTTATTCTTAGGTCAAATGTTGTGACGACAGTGTCACCCTTGCGGTCTTTTCGAGAAACATAAAGCCCCGCCTCGAGCTTTAAATGGTCGATAGTAAAGCTTGTTATTTTATCCATTTGTTTTCTCCTTTACGAGAATATCCCTGCCATTTTAAGCAGCATTGACGCTAAGAACACTGAAAGCGCCGAAAATAGAGTTGTCCATACAACGAGCTGACCTGCAAGTGTAGTATCGCCGTCCATTTCCTGCGCCATTGGAACGCTTGAAACTGCAACGGGGGTTGCAAATGCGGCAACAAATGCCGCAAAATGCGCTCCGCTAAAAACATCTGAGAAAAATAGATAGGCAGTTCCAATGCAGAGGCTCGGCACAAACACAATTCTCATAAGCGTTCCGAAAACTATTTCCCGACCAAGCTCCTTCACCGCAGAAAACTCAAACTGCGCTCCCAAAACAAGCAGTGCAATAGGGGTTGCGCTCCTTGAGAAATACTCAAGGGGAGTGTAGATTGCAGGAATATCAGAAATGCGAAAATTTATTCCCGCCTCTTTGAAGAAATTCCTTATAAATAGTACTACTATACCGAGCACAATGCTTTGTATAAGCGGATTTTTCACGATTCCGATAATTATCTTCTTAACACTCGGTTTTTCTCCACCATTTCTGAAAATAGAAAGGCTGATAACCGCAAGAATATTTAATACTGGAACAAAAACTGCCGAAAGCAGCGTTGCCACAGCGGCACCGCTGTCCCCAAAAAGTGACTGTGCAAGAGGAATTCCCACAAGTGCATAGTTTGACCTGAAAATCGCCTGCACAAGCACTCCGCGGCGCTCACCCTTGGATGTAACCGCCATAGAAAGCACAATAGCAATAAAAAACACAACAATCAGCACCGCAAGAACATAAATTATGTAGCCAAAGTCCATACTGACTATATCCTGAATTTTGTAAATGTTCAGAAAAAGCATAGAGGGAAGTAGGAGCCTGAAAACAAGCTTGTTTGCAGTTTTAGTAAACTCCTGATTTACTAGCCCTGCCTTTTTCATAAAATAGCCTGCTGCCACCATAACAATAATGGGTGACACGGCATTTATTGCAAAAATCAGCGACTCCACGAAAATCATACCTTTCAAAAATAATCAGTAAATAGATTTTATCACTAATTTCTACCATTTGCAAGTGTTGCATTAATTTTAAGACCAACAAAAAAGCTCACTCTATCTTTACTTCCCTCAGAATTTAGAAAGTAAAGTTTTTAACCTAAAAAAACGCCCTCTATTGAGAGCGCTTTAATTATTTAATCAGAAATTAATAGGGAGCAGTTTTTATTTTACTCTTTTTTCTTTTTTAAAAACGATGGCAGTTCTCGAGGGCAGATAACAGTAAAATCCAATTTTTCCGTCGTCTCTTTTCTGTGCCGTGTATTTGTATGCATTGTTTACTCGCTCAAATCCACCGAAAGCACCGTCATCACTTGAGAGAATAATGCTGTATTCTCCCTCACTCTCGACAGGCACAAAGTACCCCTCAAAAGAGCTTTGAGGGCTAAAATTAAAGGCAAAAACCGCGTTTCCCTTGGAAAAAATAATTGCCTTGTCATTATTATCTATCCATTGGCTCTTAGCTTTTTTAGATAGCACCCTCTCTGATTTAAGCAGCCTGAGCATCGCTCTGTCAAAATCTAAAAGCTCGCTGTACCTGAGATTTTTATTATCAGCAAGACTCCATTGGCGGCGGCAGTAATGATAGCTCCAGTCATTTCCCTCACGCGGAAAATCTATCCACTCGGGGTGACCGAATTCGTTTCCCATAAAATTAAGATACCCCTCACCTGCGCAAGACGCGGTGATTAGCCTTATCATTTTATGTAGTGCAATGCCTCTGTCAATAACTAAATTTTGGCTACCCTTGTTCATATGCCAGTACATCTCGCTGTCACAGAGCCTGAACATAATAGTCTTGTCACCTACAAGAGCCTGGTCGTGCGACTCGCAGTAAGCAATACTCTTTTCTTTTGGACGACGGGAAATAAGCTCGTACCACAGTCTGTGCATATCCCAGTCTTCATCTCGGTATTCTTTTATAAGCTTTATAAATAGGTCGGGAAGCCCCATCGACAGCCTATAGTCAAACCCTATTCCCCCGCTCTGTATGGCAAGGCACATCCCAGGCATACCCGACATATCCTCACATATGCTTACAGCGCGCTCATTTATCTCATGGATAAGCTCGTTTGCAAGCTGAAGATATACTACCGCCTCGGTGTCGGTATTTTCTGAAAAATACATATCGTAATTTACAAACGTGCTACCTAAGCCGTGGTCGCGGTACAGCATTGAGGTTACTCCGTCAAAACGGAATCCGTCAAAATGATAAACCTCCATCCAGAACTTTAAATTTGATAATAGAAAATGGATAACCTCATTCTTTCCGTAATTAAAAAGCCGCGTATCCCAGGCACTGTGATATCCGCGCTGTCCCTCGTGAAAGAACTGATAGTCAGTCCCGTCAAAGCGGCTCAGACCCTCATTTGTGTTCTTAACTGCATGGGAATGAACAACATCAAGCAGAACTGCAATTCCCATATTATGAGCGGTGTTGATAAGCTCTTTCAGGTCTCGTGCATGGCCATATCGCGAGCTCGCAGCAAAGAAATTTGAAACCTGATACCCAAATGAGCCATAATAAGGATGCTCCATTATCGCCATAATCTGTATGGTGTTATAACCGAGCTTTTTAATTCGCGGCAGGATATTTTCTGTAAATTCCCTGTAACTTCCAACCTTGTAATCTTCCTGCGCCATTCCGATATGACACTCATAGATATAAGGTGTAGCAGCAGGCTTAAAGCCTTTATCACTCCACTCAAAATCATCAAAAAGCACATCTGAAACCTCGGCGCACCACTCATATGTGCGCTCATCCTGAACAACACGCGTGGCATATGTGGGAATTCGTCTTAAAAGCTCGCCATCTTTTTTCACAATAGCCTGAACCTTTTGTCCGACCGACAGAGCATCTGCACCAACAAGGCGCGCCTCAAAAACTCCGTTTGGGAGCCTTTTCATTTTAAGCGCCTCGATGTCCCAACCGTTAAAATCACCTGTAAAGAACATTTCATCGGCGGCGGGAGCCCACTCGCGATAAACCCAAGAGCCTTTTTCCTTGTGTATTCCAAAATACTTATATCCGTTAGCAAAATCGGTAAGCTTTTCGCCCTTATGGCAAAGCTCATCTTTCTTTTTAAGGTAGGCACACATTCTATCCTCAAGCGCAGCTTTATAGGGTAGCAGATAGGGGTCGATTTTTAAAATTTTCAAGTCCATAGCGCCCTCCTTAGAAAGTTTATTTCCTTAATTATAGTATATTGCACAGAAATTTTCAAGCCATCATAGTATACCGACTCCTAAAAACTGCTCGACACAATTTGGCAAAAAGTAAATGCAAAAAACCCAAGCGCCTAAAAAGGCGCTTGGGCAAGTTCATTTAGTATTATATACTATAAGAGCTTATTTAGAAGTTCTTTTTCTTGTAAAGAATAAAACCGCTGCAGCTCCGAGACAAAGAACAATCATAACAACAAGGAAAATTGCATTTTCGCCTGTGATGGGAGACTGCTCAGAACCGGACTGGCCGGCACTATTACCCTCTCCGTCATCAATATTGTTCTCAGCATCGTTATCAGAATTATCCCCAATATCATCTCCGATATTGTCCTCTTCTGCTTCACCCTCGGGCTTAAGTCTATCAACCCAGTTTCTAGGCTCGATATAATCACACTCGGTGCACTGATAGTTATCGTGGCCTTTTTCTTCTTCGGTAGGAGCAGTATATCCGATTTTAACAAATTTATGTTCGCGCATTGCAATTTCGCTGCAACCCTCTGTAATTTTGCCGCACATAGAGCATTTTTTACCTGCTGCTGTGCCGCCGGCCTCACAGCTTGCGGGAACTTCACGAACATCAACCTTTTTGTCACAGGGTATCTTTTCAGTAGGCTCGCAGCCTGACTGAAGAGTATCACACCAGGAGCACTTTCTACCCTCGGAAACACCGCCCTGCTGACAGGTTGCAGGAATCGGATCGACAACTGTATAATTATTACATTCAGTCTTTTGGGGGATTGGCTCGCAGCCCATTTGTACCTCAAGGCACATCGAGCACTTCTTACCCTCAGACACTCCAGGTGCTTTACAGGTTGCCTGAATTTCCTCAACGCCAATGTCCATATTATGCTCTGCCAAATCGAGTTCCTCACAGCCTTCGAGTGCCAGAGAGCACACTGAACATCTAACACCTGCTTTACTTCCCTTAACCTTACAGGTGGACGGAACCTCCTCACAAGGAGTTGGAGTGTGACCCTTAAGAGGTGTCTCTCCTACTAAGGAATTGGGGTCAATCTCGCCGCACCATTTGCATTTTTTAGCAGATTCAAAACCAGGTTCTGTGCAGGTTGATTCCTGACCGGGAACGTCAACACTGTAGTCACAAGAAACAGGATCCCTCTTATCTTTGTTAAATGCAAATCCACAGTCATCACATGTGCAGGGAGTGTAACCTTCGTCCTGACAGGTGGGATTGACAGTAGTGCCTGCGGTGGTATTAACATGCGGGCAGTGATACTTCTGGAACTTGGTAGCATCTTCTACCCAAACAGCGCCGCCAAAATAGAACTTCGCGCCGTCATCCCAGCTACTGTGTTCACTATCCTTGCGAAGACGAATTCTTGTTCCGGACTGTTCTTGATAAAGATGATTACCAAACTCTGCTTGAAGAGTAGCCTTTGTAACACTATTGAGCTTATCGATAGGAACCATTAAATATCCGTCAACATCGCCTACCATTTTAAGACCTGTGCTGTTACATGCCATATCAATAACTCTACCGGTGTTTATATCAATAAACTTATAGGTGTTAAAGTTGGGGTCTGAGCCTAACTTAAAGTATTTAGGAGATGCAGAAGATGTTCCGCCAACACCTACAGAAATATTAACAAGGTGGGTTCCTGCATTAGTATTTGCGGGAACTGCATTAGTGCCTGTTCCCTTAACAGCAATACGGAAGGCTATGTAGTTCATATCATCAAGGTCAATATCAGCCTCAGGAACGCCCTTTCCATGCTGCTTTGTTCTGAAACCACTAGTACCCGATGATGTATTTCCAAGACCGTCTCTTAAATGGTCGTATGTATCCCATGTGGGAAGACCAACATAATATTCGGTAGCAGAGCTTGACTGATAGGTCATCAAATCATTGGTGCCTGTCTGGGTATTGATGCTGATTTCTAAGGCACGATCGCCGTTAGGCAGGGTGGTAACATGGAGAAGACCATATCTGGAATTTGCAATATCGGCAACATCAGGATTATACTGGTTCTTATTAAAGAAGTCAGACTTCTTTGAGCCGGAGCCTGTAGCATAGTATCTTGTTCTGTAACCACCGATGCGGATTGCCTGATATGCGGTGTCCTCACCGCCATTGAGAGCGTATTTTTCAATATTATTTGCAGCAATAACATCACTCTGGAAGTCAACATCATCGGAAACTATGAAGCTGTCACCGATGAGAAGCGCTTTATCATCCCACTGGCTTTCCTTCGACTCTACGCCACCAGCAGTTGTTCCTTCTGCTAAAATAAACTCAAAGCCCGCAAAGTACTTTCTGAGCTCCTCAGTAGAAACAAAGGTTTTGATGGGGATCATCAGATATCCATCCATATCACCTGTAAACTCGAGGTTACCGGCGCCTTTGTTACTGCTGGTCTTGTAAACACCCGAGTCAGCATAGAACCAGGTCATAGATCCGTCTTTAGCATCGAGCCATTTTGCTGCATTACTAGCTTGAGTAAACAGTTCCTTTGTGTAGAATTTATCCTCGGTAGCTGATGAATTGGCCTCATCATAGAGGCGCATGAGCACTCTCATCGAGGAACCTGTTTTCTTAAATGCGGCGCCGAAATCATCGATTTTCATTCTGATAGCAAGCCACATTGTAGATGCGTCTTCGGTATTGGTTTCCGCGTTAATCGAGAAGGGAACCTCAGTAGGTATACCATAGCCGTTGCTGTTGGCATCATATGAATAGGTAATCTTATTCATAAAGATGTCCGCAGAGAAGGTATCCTGATTCGCAAATTTAGAGAAATTATCCTCATTATACAGAAGAAATTTTTCTCCGTTTTCCTCAACAATGGGAACGGCCTTATCATTAGAATTGTACTGATAAGTGCTATCCAAGGAGCTTCCCTCAGGGAGCTTCATTAAATAACTGGCAGAATCGCTCACTTCAGAAGCATATGATACACTCGGTGATGCAGATGCCGATAAAGACACCGCGCCGAGAACCATTACAATCGATAAAACAAGCGCTATAATTCTCTTTTTCATATTTTTGCCTCCATTTATATATGAATTTAGAGTAAACTATCACCTATACTGTAATTATACAAAAAACAGCGAAAAAAGTAAACTATCATTCTGTCCAAATTGAGAAAAAATTATTATACAATTTGCACAAAAAAGGAACACCCTCTTTTGAAGGTGTTCCTTTTTGCTTATTAATTTAATTTATTTTACCCAAACTCCGCTGGCATTGAATGTGTATTTCTTGCCGCCGATGGTTAAGGTCTTGTTAGCTACCATATAACCGTTAGCATCGCAGTAATACCATTTGCCGCTTGTCTGTACCCATTTAGACTTGGTCATTGAGCCGTTGCTGTCTAAATAGATCCATCCGTGTGAGTCTTTCTTCCACTGGTTAGTTATTGCGTAGCCATCAGAGCCTACATAGCACCAACCCTTAGAGTCTTTAACCCACTTGTTTATGACCATTGCTCCGTTGCTGCCTAAGTATACCCAGCCTTTAGAGTCTTTCATCCAGCGGTTTGCTACCATATAGCCGGTGGCATCGCAGTAATACCACTTACCGCCGTCTTTAACCCATTTTGCTTTGGTCATAGAGCCGTTGCTATCTAAGTAAATCCAACCCTTAGAGTCTTTCTTCCACTGGTTTGTTACCATATAGCCATTAGCATCGCAGTAGTACCATTTACCATTACCAGACAGTACCCATTTGGACTTAACCATAGCGCCATCAGCGCCTAAGTATACCCAACCTGTAGAATCTTTTCTCCAAGCGTTCTTTACCGCATTACCATTTTCATAGTAATACCATTTGCCGCTGATATATGCCCAACCTGTGTGAGTGATTTTACGCTCTGCAGAGCAGATGTTACAGGTCTTATCCCAGGCATTATCATACTTATGAGGCCCTACTTCACGCACAGCTGTGCAGATGTTACAGGTGGTGTCGCAGGCATTGTCATATTTATGTTCTTCCTTGCTATCAATAGCACCGCAAGCGCACTCGTTCCAGTGGTTTTCAGCGTCCTTATTAGGAGTTGTGAACTCGTGAGGAGCTACATCCTTCTTCTCGCCGCAAGCACACTCGGTCCAGTGGTTAGCGTCATCCTTGTTAGGAGTTGTGAACTCGTGGGGAGCAACATCCTTCTTCTCGCCGCAAGCGCACTCGTTCCAGTGGTTTTCAGCGTCCTTATTAGGAGTTGTGAACTCGTGGGGAGCAACATCCTTCTTCTCGCCGCAAGCGCACTCGTTCCAGTGGTTCTCATCGTCCTTATTAGGAGTTGTGAACTCGTGAGGAGCCACATTCTCTTTCTCGCCGCAAGCACACTCGTTCCAGTGGTTCTCATCGTCCTTATTAGGAGTTGTGAACTCGTGGGGAGCAACATCCTTCTTCTCGCCGCAAGCACACTCGTTCCAGTGGTTCTCATCATCCTTCTTAGGAGTTGTGAACTCGTGAGGAGCCACATTCTCTTTCTCGCCGCAAGCACACTCGTTCCAGTGGTTTTCAGCGTCCTTATTAGGAATGTTGTAGTCGTGAACGTGTTTATTGACAAAATAGTAGTCGCCTTCAGCCTTTACTTCATAGCCTTCAGCTACCCACTGTACACCCTCTGCCTCATCGGTGTTTATGTTGGAAGGATCGTACTGATAGAAGCTGCCGCCCTTAACAACAATCTCACCAACCTCTGTGTTGTGGCTGTTAAGAGTCCATCTGGGAGTCTCGGAAATGAACTCACCGCCATTGATTTCGATGATACCGCCGTTCTTTACATAGATGAGGTCATACTGATCGTGATCGCCTGCGCCTACGTTAGTATAGATACCACCATTGATGATAACCTTACCGCCGTCTGCCCAGATTGCCATAGCATATCCGCTACCATTTGCTGCTGCGTTGAGTGTTCCCTCGCCATTGATGGTGAGCTCGCCACCAGCAACAACCTTGAATATGCCATCGCCAATTTTGTCATTCTCAGTGGAAGCAATTGTGAATCCGCCGAGATTAATTGTTACCTTAGAAGCAATAACGATAGGACCGTCAGTAGTGATGTTCTCGGTAAGGGTGTACTCCTCAACACCTGCAAGAACTTCTGCGAGGTCATAGATTACAGTACCGCATCCGTTTGCGCAGTACTCTTTTGCCTTGCCGCCAACAATCTCGGTGTGATTATCTTGGTCAACCTCGCCTGCTTCAAAGGTTTCGGTTGCGTGCGCAGCGCCACAAACAGAACAGCTCTTCTTATAAACAGCCTTAGCTACGCAGGTAGCGGCAGATACAAGATACTGGTCATCAACCTCGTTGATATAATCGCAAGGAGCAAGGTCGCCGTAAGACAACTGGCAAACATCACATACTTTCTTTGCAGAACAGGTAGCAGTGCCGCCGGCGTGTGTACCTTCCTCAGTCTTTGCTACGTGGCACTCTGTGCACTCTTTCCAGTGATTTGTATTGTCACCCGACCAGGTGGTGTAGATATGATTTGTAACGCGAGTGTATCCGCAGGTGTCGCAGGTTGTATCACAACCGTTATCAAAATCGTGGTTTGCAACCTCAATCTTGCTACCGCAAGCACACTCTTTCCAGTGCTGAGCCTCATCGGTGTTTACATATTCACCATAGTTGTGTTCAGGAGTTTCACCAATAAGCGCTTCATACTCTGTCTCTACCTTTTCCTCGGTGAAATACATCTGGCATACAGAGCACTGATAGTATGCATCAACCGCAGGATCTAATTTATCAGAAGTATGTTTTTCCTCTACAGCAGGAACTAAATCGCCATACTCGTGTCCGAGAGCGGGAATAGGCTCGGTGTGAGGCTCGTCACATCTCTGGCAAACATAGGTTATAGAACCAGCATCATCACAATCGGGAGCGGTTTCGCCGGTCTTAAGATAGTTATGACCAACATTTTCGCAATCGGTGTGATATGCGGTAAAGGTATCTTCATTTCCTACCCAAACAGCGCCGCCGAAATAGAACTTCGCACCGTCATCCCAGCTGCAATATGAGCTTGTTTTTGCAAGACGAATTCTTGTTCCGGACTGTTCTTGATAAAGATGATTACCAAACTGAGACTGGAGAGTAGCTTTTGTAACACCAAAGTCTTCGATAGGAACAATTAAATATCCGTCAACATCGCCTTCTATTTTAACACCTGAGCTGTTACATACCATATCAATAACTTCGCCGGTGTTTACATCAACAAACTTAAGGGTGTTCCAGCCGGCAGAGCTTGAGCCTACCTCAAAGTAGGTTGCGGTTGCAGAAGAGTCCGAACCAGTACCTACAGAAATTCGAACAAGGTGGGTTCCTTTATTTAAACCGTCCTTTACATCAATAGTACCTGTTCCCTTAACAGCAATACGGAAGGCTATGTAGTTCATATCATCAAGGTCAATATCAGCCTCGGGAACGCCCTTGCCCTGCTGCTTTGTTCTGAAACCACTAGTACCCGATGATGTATTTCCAAGACCGTCTCTTAAATGGTCATATGTATCCCATGTGGGAAGACCAACATAATATTCAGTGCCACTATAGGTCAGCATACTGGTGGTGCCTGTGGTTTCGTCAGTCTGGCTGTTAACACTGATTTCCAAGGCGCGATCGCCGTTAGGAAGGGTGGTAACATGGAGAAGACCATATCTGGAATTTGCAATATCGGCAACATCAGGATTATACTGGTTCTTATTAAAGAAGTCTGACTTACCTGTTCCAGCGCCAGTAGCATAGTATCTGGTTCTGTAGCCACCGATGCGGATTGCCTGATATGCAGTGTCCTCACCGCCGTTGAGAGCATATTTTTCAATGTTCTTTGCTTTAATTACATCGCTCTGGAAGTCATCAGCATCAGAAACCAAGAAGCTATCGCCGATGAGAAGCTCCTTATCGTCCCACTGGCTTTCCTTCGACTCTACGTTACCAGCAGATGTTCCTTCTATTAAAATAAATCTGAAGCCCGAGAAGTAATTTCTGAGCTGCTCGGTGGTAAGAGATGTTTTATTGATTGGGATCATCAGATATCCATCCATATCACCTGTAAACTCGAGGTTACCGGCGCCTTTGTTAGAAGAGCCCTTGTACACACCTGAGTCAGCATAGAACCAGGTCATAGATCCATCTTTAGCATCGAGCCATTTTGCTGCATTACTAGCTTGAGTAAACACATGGGAATAATCAAACTCATCATTGCCTGTTTCTTGTGATTTGGTCTCATCATACAAGCGAGTAAACATACGAATTGTGGAGCCTGTTTTCTCGAATGCATCTCCGAAATCATTAATCTTCATTCGGACAGCAAGCCACATTGTAGATGCGTCTTCAAAGGGAATCTCGGTGGGGATACCCCATTTTTGACCTAAGGTCAATTCATTTGCATATACATTTGCATAGAATGCATTCTGGTTTGCAAATTTGGAGAAGTTTTCCTCATTATAAACAAGGAATCTTTCTCCGTTTTCCTCAACAATGGGAACTGCCTTATTATCAGAATTGTACTGATAGGCAGTACCTAATGTGTCTGCCTCGGGCAGCTTCATTAGGTATTGGGCAGAGTCGCTCAGCTCAGAAGCATATGAAACCGGCTCAGTTGCAAATGCCGAAAATGGCATAAAACTGAGAAACATTGCTACCGAAAGAGCAAGTGCTAAAATTCTCTTTTTCATCTTTTTACCTCCATTTTTTATAATAGCTTAGAATACACTATTACCTATATTGTAATTATACAAAAAACACTTAGGAATGTAAATTATCATTATGACTAAAGTGAAAAAGTTTTATTATACACTTTGCACAAAATTTCGCCCGTACCCTTTTGGTTCTCCCCTACCCCTAAGACACAACTAAAATACAGTATTTTATAATTGACCGCAGATATAAAATGTGCTAAAATATTTTGCGGAGCGGACTATGTGGCAGCGCAGGTTTAGCTTGTGAGGAAAGTCCGGGCTTCGCAGGGCAGGATAACTGCTAACGGCAGCCGAAGGTAACTTCAGGGAAAGTGCAACAGAAAATAACCGCCCGCTTTTGCGGGTAAGGATGAAAAGGCGGGGTAAGAGCCCACCGGGGCGCAGGTGACTGCGCCCGCTGTGTAAACCCTATCCGAAGCAACATCCGGTGGAAGAAAAGGCTATATAGGGGCTGCCCGTCCCTCTTTTCTTCGGGTGGCGCAGAGACAGTCGGCAACGGCTTGTCCAAGATAGATTGTCACACTCGACAGAACCCGGCTTATAGGTCCGCTCTAAAAAACAGGCAACCTCACGGTTGCCTGTTTTTTATTCGTTTTTAGTTTTTCTGTTTTCGCCTCGCAGAAGCCAGCCAATAGCCATAACCACCGCAAAAACGATAAGATACCATACGCAAGCCATTTTGTGCGCGTCTATGCAGGCGTAAATCATAAATGCCGAGCCAATAAGCGCAAGAATCGGTAGCACAAAGCGCCGAAGGAAGTTTTCATCCTTTTCCTTAACCATCCAGGAAATAAAGATGGGCAAATAGAAAGCATAAATGGTTACGATAGGAATTTCGGTAGGGTCAAATACAAACGGGCCGCTCCAGGTTTCTGCAAGGTTTGAAAGATAGAAATAAACTCCCCAAGCAGCGCATACCAGAAGACCCATTACCGAGGAATTGGATACGCAGTTGGTTTTCTCATCAACCTGCGAGAAAATCTCGGGACGGGGACCCTCTCCACGAGCCGCCACAGAATACATTCCGCGGCAGCAGCCAAGCATTAGACCATTGAGCGTTCCCATACAGGAAATCGCTATAAACAGATTGAGCACATTTCCAAGAACATTGCCAAAAACTCTTGTGAAGGCCGTGGTTGCGCCCATGTCGGCAAGCACCTGATTGCTCTCGCCGCCTGCAACACCAATGTAGTAGGCAAGATAAATGGCAATAATTATAATTCCGCCCAAAATAAGCGCAATAGGCAAATTCTTTTTGGAATTTTTAAGCTCGGCATTTATCGAGGTTGCAATAATCCAGCCCTCGTACGCAAAAGCAGTGGCACAAACAGCTGCTAGAAGAGGGTTTCCAACAGCCTCATATCCGGCAGCATCCTGCGCAAAGTTGTTCGCAAGGGTTCCGTTCGCAAGTCCGAAAATAATTCCGCCCACAGCCATAAGGGCAAGTGGAATGAGCTTTATAACAGTAGCCGAAACCTGAAATTTACCCGCAAGCCTAGGAGAAAGGGCATTGAGAGCATATGCCGCAACGAGATACATCATCATAAGGACCATACACTCTGGGCCAAGCAAAGTTTCCTTTCCGCCCGCTTCCCCCGCAAGACTTAAAAGAGGGAACGCAGGAGCCACCGACTTAATAAATACAAGGGTGTATCTTGCCGACACCCAAGCAAGAGCAATGGTCATGGTGGGATAATAAATAAAGGTTACAAACCACCCAATCATATAAGCATAGCCTTTTCCGACAGTTGCCTCAGCATAGTCAACAACCCCGTTAACCTTCTGATATTTCTGCGCCATAATGCTGAATGCAAGAATACAGACAAGCATAATAAGACCGCCGATAAGCCACGCGAGAATTCCAAGCGGCATATCTCCGCCTGTTTTTTGAAGAACAGTTTGCGCTTTAAAGAAAACACCCGAACCGATAACAATGCCTACAACCATGCAGATTGCAGTAATCAATCCGTATTTTCTGGTAAGCTTTGTTTCCATAATCCCTCTCCTTTTTATAAATAGGACTTTACGATTTTGAGTTTAACATATTTTTGATGAAAAGCAAGATTTTTTGCGAGAATTTTCGTCATTAAAACAAAAAGCCCTCAATAAAAGAGGACTTTTCACTATACTATTCTTTTGGTAAAAAGTTTTCAAATGTTCGGGTGGGAAAAGCATCTGAATAATCGTTAAAACTCTTCTCATCAGTAAAGGTCCAGCCAGAGCCGTGAGCGCCGAGCAAAGCGCAGAGTCTGCGAAAGAAATAATTCTCGTATTTGTACTCATACGCCACAAAATCGGGTCGCGACATAAAATTTAAAAGAAGGCAGGAAAGCGCCTTCATATGAAGACCTTTTTCCTTGAAATATCCCGATGAGAGCTGACCGCGGCAGATATCCTTTCTGTGCCTTCTGTACCACATAACAGCAGGCGGATAAAAGGACTGCATAAAATATTTGCCCCTATAATTTTTGAGTATCTCATTTGCGGCTCTGCAAAGAGGCGCGCAGGTTTTAGGGCTTTTGGTTTTGAACTCTATCATAAGCGGCACTCTGCCGTCCACAAGCTCAAGACACTCTTTAAGAGTTGGGATTTTATGTTTTGTATCCCCGAGGTAAAGCTCCTTAAGCTCGCTTAAGGTTTTGTCCTCTATTCTGCCAGAAACACCGCACATACGGCTTAAAGTATCATCGTGAAAAACCACAACCTTGCCATCACGGGTTATGTGAATATCTATCTCGATAGCAATTCCCCTATCTGCCGCCGCCTTAAATGCAGGCAGAGAATTTTCGGGGGTGTCCGCAAAAATAGAATGAAGACCTCTGTGCGCGATGATAAGTCCACGCATTATTTTTCTGTCGGGGTGGCGGCGAAGCGCAGGAAATACAAGAAACAAAACAAGCGCTATTAAGACCGCAAGAATAATTAAAACAGTAATCAAGAAAGGCATAATTTATTCCTCTACATCAAAGCTTTCAAGAACAGATGCGCTCTTTTGCGGCTTTACATCGCCGTGGCGCACAAGTGACATTGTTACAAAGGACAGTGCCGAGAAAATAACGGCATACGGGAAAAGCACCGAATAACCAAAGCCAAGCCTGTCAATTAAAAAGCCCGAAAGCAGCGGAGTGGTTATCTGAGCCGCCATTGAGAAGGTGTAGTAAAGTCCTGTGTATTTTCCGACATCCGAGCCACTGCTCATTTCGACAACCATCGGATAGGAGTTTACATTTATAGCCGCCCAGCCAATTCCGACAAGCCCGAAAATAAGATACATTACAGGTGTCTGCTCTCTTATTGCTATTGCAACGGCATAACAAACCGTCATCAGCACTATACCGAGCAGCACCGTTTTCTTTCTGCCGAGCTTGCTGGATAAAAATCCGAGCGGAACAAAAGCCGCGATAGCCGATATGGTTGCCGCAAGAAGAAAACTCGACGAGGCTGCTAAGTCGACCTTCCAGATTTCAACGCAGTAGCGCGAAAAGGCGGTTGTAACCGCATTGTATGCCATAAACCAAAGAAAAACCGATAAAAGTATAAGAATAAGGCTCTTTTTAACGGGGGCAGGCATTTTTCCCTTTGCAGTGACCTGCTCAGGCTCATCCTCAACGTGAGGAAGGCTATTCTCCCGTACTGTGAAAACCAAAATCAGCACCGAAACAAGCATAAAAGCAGCAACAACCAAAAATACAGGCAGAAAAGACTGGTCGTCCGAATAAACAGTTTCACCTGCAGCATTTTTACCGCTTTTTAGCATAAACATCATAACTACAGTGGAGAAAATTCCGCCGAGATAACCAACGAGATTTATAATTGCATTAGCCTTGCTGCGAAGCGGCTTTTCGGTAACATCGGGCATATATGCAACCGCAGGGGTTCGGTACATTGCCATAACAATAAGGATAAGCACAAGAGCTACAAGGAAACCGGTGAAATTGCGGCTTTCCTCAAAGAGCGCCATAACAACCATCAGAATAACCGACCCAATAGTTCCGAAAAGAATATAGGGTGTGCGCTTTCCGAGCCTTGTATGAGTCCTGTCCGAAATAGCTCCAAAAAGCGGAAGCATAAATATTGCAAGAATATTATCAATGGACATTATGGCATTAGCGGCAAAGGTTCCAAGCCCGAAAATATTTTCTAAAACATAAGGAATAACCTGATCATAAAACTGCCAGAACGCTAAAATTGACATAAATGCAAAGCCAATAAGCACCGTGCGCTTGTAATTGAGTTTCATAAAAACCCTCCGAAACTTTATTTCTATTATTCAGTTTTGCTTGCGAACAATGGTATATTCATCTCCAAAGCGAAAAAACGGGCATTCCCTCTGCCTATGCGAAAGAAAACCCGCCATTTCATCCTCGTCAAGCTCTACGTCACAGGCATAGCTGTCCGTATCCTCGTCATAATAATAATTCATACAAAGCTCGCAACAGCTCTGTATCTTCTTTTTTTCTGACATTATTTACCTCTTAGAAAATCAATAAACCTCTGAAATCGGCTTCTTCTAGGGCCCCACTTGGAGCCAACCGATTTGTGAAGCCTTCTGTTTGGCACCATCGGCTCTAAATTTATCGGCTTTGACCTTTTTCTTCTGCCGCCGCTTGCGCCGCCAAAGACGACTTGCGGCTGCTCAAAAAAATTCGTGGGTAGTATCTGTGGTTTCTGCCTCAGCATATTCCTGCATTTCTTCCTCAAGAACTGCCTTAGGAGAAACAATACCAGAAACAGCTTTTGTCATACTGCCGAGATTAAGCTCAACAGTTTTAATTCTGTTTTCGCAAACTCTCTGCATATCGGAAAAGTTTCTCTTAAGAGTTTCGAGCTCCTCGCTCGCACCCGAAATCTCACGCAGAGTATCAGCCACAGTTCTTTCTGTACTCTTGCGGATATCCTCAGCCTCGCGATTTGCCTTATCAACAATATCGGCAGCCATTTTCTTGGCTTCCATAATGGTTTTTCCGACATCCTTGGCAATTTCGGCATATTTCTGGCATTTTTCGGCATACTGCTCATTTTCAGCAATAAGCTTGCTAATCTGCTCGTTTTTAATATTAAATTCCCGCTCGTTATCTAAAATTATACGGCGGTTCTCATTATTTTCTTCAAAAAGACGGCTCTTGGAAATATTTGCATCCGCAAGCTCTGCCTTAATTTTCTGGAGCTGGTCCTCAAGAGCTTCTTTTTCAGCCTTTAAGGCATCTCTTTCATCTGAAAGCGCGTCACGCTCCTTGGTGAGCGCCTCAATATTATCAGCAGCCTCTTTTTCGTTCTGTTCCTTTTCGCTTGTCAGCGCATAGATATAGTCAATAACATCCGCCTTGTGAAAGCCTAATGCCTGTTTTCTGAAATTCTCCACCATTTCTTTCTCTCCCTCTTATTTTACTGGGTTATGGGTGTCGTTTTTTATCGCAATTTAGTATATTTATTTTATTGTAGCATAATTTTTTTTGAAACACAATAGCAAGTTATTCAAAAAAATAAAGCTCCGCAAACGCGGAGCTTTAAATAACATCTTATTTGCAGTCAAATCCGAAATAAGCATTGGCATTGTTAAAGCATATGCCCTTAACAATTCTCTCAAGGAGAGCGGGGTCATTGGGATACTCGCCGTTCTCTACCCAGTTGCCTAAGAGGTTGCAGAGAATTCTGCGGAAATATTCGTGACGGGTGTAGGAAAGGAAGCTACGGGAGTCGGTGAGCATACCGACAAAGTTTCCGAGTATTGAAAGGTTTGCTAAATCGGTAAGTTGCTTCTGCATTCCTGTTTTGGTATCATTGAACCACCAAGCAGAGCCGTGCTGAATTTTGCCTGCTGCCTCTGTTCCCTGGAATGCTCCGATAACTGTTCCTATAAACTCATTGTCATTAGGATTGAGAGAGTAGATAATGGTCTTGGGAAGGCTGTCTGATACATTTAATGTATCAAGGAATTTAGCAAGCGCAGCCGAGCACTCTTTTTCAGAAATAGTATCAAAGCCGGTGTCGGGGCCGAGCTTTTTAAACATCTTGGTGTTTGTATTTCTGAGGGTGTTGTAATGAATCTGCATTACCCAACCGCGACGGGCATATTGGGCGCCAAAGAAAAGAAGAAGAACAGTCTTATACTTTTCAGCCTGCTCGACGGTAATAGTCTTGCCCGAGAGTGCTGCCTTGAAAATCTCATCAGCCTCTTTGGTGGTTGCAGGAGTGCATACTGTATAGTCAAGTCCGTGGTCGGAAGCGCGGCATCCCATCTCGTGAAAGAGGTCAATTCTCTTTTCGGTCTCAGAAAGAAGGTCAGCGAGTGACTCAATATTCTTGCCGCAAACCTCAGAAAATTTTGCTATGTAATCGGTAAATCCATCCTTGTCGATGTTAACCATTTTGTCAGGGCGGAACGAGGGAACAACCTTGCAGTCAAAGCCATTTTCTTCTTTGAGAGCTTTGTGCCACTCTAAAGTGTCACAGGGGTCATCAGTGGTTCCAATAACCTTGACATTTGATTTTTCAATAATGCTGCGAACTCTCATATCATCGCTCTGAAGCTTTGCGTTACAAATTTCCCAAGCCTCGTCTGCGGTTTTTGCAGAAAGGGGCTTGTTATAGTTAAAGTAACGCTGAAGCTCTAAATGAGTCCAGTGATACATAGGGTTGCCGATAGCAAGAGGCAGAGCCTCTGCAAAACGCTGGAACTTTACTCTGTCATCAGCATCTCCAGTGATTTCCTCTTCAGGAACACCATTGGAGCGAATCATTCTCCATTTATAGTGGTCGCCGCCAAGCCAAATCTGAGTAATGTTGTCAAACTTTCTGTTCTGAGCAATCTCAGCAGGGTTGATGTGGCAGTGATAGTCGATAATAGGCATATCTGCTGCATATTCAAAGTACAGCTTTTTTGCTGTTTTTGTTTCGAGCAGAAAATCCTTGTCCATAAATTTTTTAGCCAATGTGATACACTCTCCTTATAATCCGTCATTTTTATATATTATATATCGCAGTCGGGCATAAAGTCAAGCATTATCACAACACTATTATTCCATTTGCATAACTATAACGGTAATATCATCCTCTGCCGCCCTGCCCTCGCTCTCCGCCGCCCGATTTCCCAAAAGCTCTGCAAGCTGCTGCGGAGATTTATCACAGTTTTTGCGAAGGATGCTCTCTATTTCGTTGTCCGAAAGGGCGCAAAGACCGTCCGAGCCAATAACAACCACATCTCCACGCGATAGGCGCAGCTCTGCACCTCTCACACGCGCCGAGCCGAGTATTCCTAACGGAAGCGAGCCCATTTCCACCTTGGAAACTCTCTTTCCCCGCCTTAAAAAGCTCGGCGCCGCGCCCGCTTTTTTAAGCGCAACGCTTCCGCTGTATAAGTCAAACACCGCCGCATCGAGAGTGGAGAGCGTTTCGTCCTCGGATTTCAGCATCAGTGCCGAATTCACAAGAGAAATACAGTTTTCAACAGTAAATCCAAGCCCTAAAAATCGAGAAACAAGCGACACCGTCATTTTACTGTCAAGCGCCGCACTTCTGCCGTGCCCCATTCCATCACTTAAAACCACTGCATAAAATCCGTTGTGCAGCGAAAGGGTAGCAAAGCTGTCGCCGCAGACATTCTCCCCCTGCGCCTTTTTCTGAAAACTGCCAATCTCAATTTTGTAGGGCGGTTCTTCTGAAAATGTAAGCCTTGTGAGATCCTCTGTTCTGAGAACACTGCCTTGCAGCATAGGTGCTTTGCAAATTTCTGAAATGCTCTCGCAAAGCTGAGAGTTGTCAAGCTTTTCGGCATCATCCGAAAGGCAATAGAACTCAACGGTTTTTCTTCCAAACTTATCAACAGGGCAGGACACATCCCTCACCTCTATCCCTTCCCTCGCAAGACTTCCGCTTATTTTACCCTCAATCTCGCGGTCACACATTGTAAGCGAAAGCTCCTGCGACATCTCGCACAGTAGCTTTGAAATTCCGCCAAACTGCGCTGTTACCACATCCTTAAGCTGCCTGCTGCGGAGCGCCGCCTGCGCATCAGCGCAGCTTCTGTGATACGCGCCGTTGATTTCGGAAATAAGCTGTGTCATTTTAGTGCAGCGGCGACGAAGCAGGTCGGGAACATTCTCAGGCTCTATCCTGCCGCTGCGGCGCAGAGCAGGTATCATATGGTTAAAGCTATCCATAGTATCCGTGTATGCGCTGTCCCAGCAACTAAGCTTCATTCCGCAGCGGCGGCACACCTTATCCGCCGCAGAAGAAAACACCTTGTCCATATCATTTCCGCTTTTCTGTGCAAGCTTTTCAGACATCTCACAGAGCGACTGCGAGGTTTCAGAGAGCGCCTTTGATACAAAATTGAGCCGCGAGGCGAGGTACCTGTTAGGGAAGCTTTCCCCCGCTCCTGCGCCCACCTGAAAATAATAACCTAAAAGCTTGAGCGTTCTTTGCGGAGTGAACATAAAAAGAATAACTGCAACTATCGTTTCATAAACAAAATATAGCTGACTGTCCTCTGCGCCTATAATCGCCACAGAAAGCAGCGTGCAAAGCAGAAAAATAACAGAAACGGCATATCTTGAAAGCGTGCTGAAAAGTCCCGATAACATTCCGCCAAGCCCCAGAGCCATTACAAAAAATCCACCGTCGGTACCCTGCAGCGAAAGCGCCGCTCCGACAGCCACACCTGCACAAGAGCCACCCAAGGTTCCCAAGCTATAAGCCATCGCCATTACCACAAACACCGCAATAATATGCCCCACGGAAATAAACCCGACAATTATCTCGGAGAGCGAAATCAGTGCAAGCGCACTGCAAACCGAAAGCGCCACAACACTTTGAACGTCTTGCAAGCCCGCGCCTTTTTCAAATGCCGAGCAAAGACTCTCTATAAAATAAACTGCCCCCGCGCATATAGCGCACTCCGAAACAAGAAAAAGCACATCGTAAACGGTTGACTCGTATGTAAAAAGCGCTATAGCTCCGACCGCGAGGTTAACTGCCCCCGCGACGACAGGCAGACCCCAACGGTTCTCCCCGTCAAGAAACGCAGCAAACGCCCATTTTAATGCCGCCACTATTAAAACCCCGGCAATATACCTTATTCCCCCGTCACTAAGCCCCCCGGCAAAGTAGCCAAATCCTGCTCCCAAAAGGGCAAAAAAACTATATTTACCTTTTAGTGCCGCGACAAGTGATACCCCAAAGGGTGAAAGCCTGCCGCCTATGTTTGCGCCTGCATAAATGGCCGCGAAAACCAAAGAGAGCGCCGATTTTATTATTTCCCTGCGCCCATCCTGTGAAATGCGCGACAATATTCCCTGTTTTTCTTTTTCTGCTGCGGCAGTCTGTGTGGTTTTCATTTTTTACATCCTTTCTGTTCTTATAGGAATACCATTATACTCCGTGCAAAAACCGATAAGTGTCAAATTGCGCGGGCAGAATTTTGCTCTTTTGCAAACATTTGGAATATTTTGCTATTTTCTTGCCGTAGTTTTGCGCTTTTTGGCTGTTTTTTGCATAAAAAAGGACTGCACTTGTAGAGCAGTCCCCTTTTCTTTTTTCTTATTTGCTTTCTGCCTGGAAAGAGTTACAATCGACACACTCAGGAACGGTAGGATCCATCTCGTGAGTTCCGATGCTTACCTGTTCGAGAGTGCAGTACTTCTCTCTCTTGTTATTGAACTTGCACTGTTCAACTGTGCAGTGGATTGATTTGTTGGGAGTATTTTTCATTATTTTCACCTCCGCATTTAGTATCTGCGAAAGCCCGCCTTATATACATTTACATTTTTTTAATTGTTTTTTTAAAAACAATATGCTATACTAATGTAACAACATCAAAGGAGTAACTATTATGGATATTTTCAGCGAAACCTTAGTTAAAAGAAAGTTCAGTCCTAAGGAAAGAAATAAAATAAAGCTCATTTTCGCAGCAATGCTCATATCTTCTGTTATTTTCATTCTTGTCATTCCCTTTTTTGGACTTATAAACGGGCTTTTATACGTCTCGCTCATTTCATTTGCGGCATATGCAATTTTAGTTTTTGTAATCTGGCGCACCTTAAAAGAGATGCAACTTGAATTTGAATACATAATCACAAATGATTCCTTGGATGTAGACAAAATAATCTCGCAGAAAAAGCGCAGCCGACTTATTTCCCTTGACCTTAAAACAGTTGAGGCGGCAGGCAGATTTACAGAGTCCTCTTTTGAGGGCAGAAACTTTGACACAACCATCCGTGCCGAGAAAAATCCCCTTGGTCACGATAATTTTTATATTCTGCTCTCACATCCCACTCACCGCCGAACTCTCATAGTATTCACTCCCGATGAAAGAATGCTGTCGGCACTTTTAAAGACCTTGCCGCGTCAGGTTGCAAAATCTCTTCCATCAACCTTAAATTAGGTCTTACCGCCCGCCCTTTTAAGAAAGGGCGGGCGTTTTCTTTTCCGAAAGAAGCGCGCACACCGCAAGACAGTTGCCGCAAATAATACGCGAAGCTGCGACAGGCGCAGTTACTATCCCGAGCACCAAAAAAATATTGAGCAACAGTCTGAGCTTTAATGTAAAAAACCATCCTCTGCGCCCGCTTGTTATTCTCTTTGAGGCGGCAAATATTTTTTTGACATTTCCAAGTGCAAATAAATACCGCACCGCACTATATCTCTGACAAAAAATAAAGTACAGCACAAGTGCAAGAATAAACCACACCGCCGAAAGCATAAGAGTGGCGGCGGCAAGCGCCTGCTGCCCCAAATACTCTGAACCGAGCAGAAAGCTTATTCCCATACAGAAAATAGGAGCTGATAAAAACACAAGTGCCGCTGAAAGCTTATAAATAAAAATTTTAAGGCTTACAAAAACGCAGGAGAAATAAATGCGCGGCGAGAGAAAATAGAAAAGCACCGCACTTATGGGCAGTGCCCGTCTCTCCTCTATTAAATAGGCGCACCATCTAATTGTTCCCTGATATATGGGACATACTATAAACAGCATTAAGGTCGCAAAAACCAAAATCCGAGGAAACGACAAAACAAAGGCGGACAAAGCAGCTTCAAGTCCCCTAGCCGCAGCAATAAGAAAATCGGGCAGGTAGCTTTGGGTTTTGATTGTAACGCTTGTGATAGGATAAACCATACTGCCGTAAGCCTCGCTTACCTCAGGCACCCTCAAAAGACTGTCTGCCGCCAAAACAGAAATGGCGCAAAGCGCCGCCGCCGAGAGCAGAATAGATGTAAAAAATAAATATTCGGTTTTTCCCGCAAGGCTCTTAAGCTCCCTGCGTCCTTTTAAAATTTCACTCTTTTTCATTTATCTTCCTCCTTTTTTATTTTGTCCGCTCTGACACTTGATAATCACAATAAAATAAGGTATAATCTTTTTATTAAATTTAAGGAGATTATCTATGATAATTATGTCGGTCGATGTGGGTGACGCAAGGACAGGTATCGCCGTTTGCGATAAGGACGAGCTGCTCGCCTCCCCCGTTTGCGTTATCGAGGAATATAATAGGGAGCGCAGGCTCGAAAAGGTTAAAGAAAAGGCACTCGAGCTTTCAGCCTCGCTTGTTGTGGTGGGGCTTCCTAAAAATATGGACGGCAGCGAGGGCGACAGAGCAAAATCCTGCCGTGACTTTGCACAGGACCTGTCATCAACTCTCGGTGACGAGATTGCGGTGCGCCTTTGCGACGAGAGGGCTACCACAGTGCTTGCCCATACCTACCTTAATATAGCAGATGTCAGAGGGCGAAAACGCAAAAAGAATGTCGATGCAGTTGCAGCGGTTATAATTTTAGAGGATTTTATCTCGCTGCGCCGCAGCAGCGGCAAGGCAAAGAGCGAAATATAAATGTTGAGGTTTGAAAAATGGAAAAATGGTATCAAAAAGTATCCGATTTTATAGATAATAACAAAAACGAAATTATAGAAGAACTTAAGACTCTTGTCCGTATCCCCTCGATTTCTCAGTCGGGCAAGGATAATTTTCCCTTTGGAAAAGAGGTCGACGAGGCTCTCTCTGCAGCCGCCGAGCTTTATAATAAAAACGGCGTGCCTATGCAGGTTAAGCACAAGAGCGGCTATGCCCTCTCGGTTTTAGACGGCGAGGGGGACGGAATTGGCATCTTCGGCCACGCCGATGTTGTCCCCGTAAATGATGACTGGATAAAAACTACTCCCTTTGAGCCTTATGAGGAAAACGGGGTTGTTTACGGACGCGGCGTAAGTGACAACAAGGCTGCCGTTGTCGAGGCTCTTTATGCAATTCTTGCGCTCAGAGCGGCAGGGGTAGAGCCCAAAAGCCGCATTACAGTTTATGTCGGCGGTAGCGAAGAAACGGGGATGCAGGACATTTTAAGCTTTGTAGAAAACGAGCGTATGCCTACCGTTTCAATCACTCCCGATAGTGATTTCCCCGTCAGCGTCGGCGAAAAGGGAATTCTGCACGTCTACTGCCGTAGCAAAAAACCGCTCTGCGATATACTGAAATTTGAGGGAGGCAAGGCTTTTAACGTTATTCTTGACAAGGTCGAGGTTGAGGCAAATGGTGGCATCTCCTTTACCGCTGAGGGACTTACCTCTCACGCGGCTCACCCCGAAGGCTCGGTTAACGCAGCGGTTGTTGCTGCAGAAAAGCTCTGCACTCTTTCTATCTGCGAGAGCGACAAGGAAATTCTATCAAATCTTAAAAAAGCAATCGGCAATTACTACGGCGAAAACCTAAATATCGCAAGCGAGGGAGTTTTCGGAAGGCTCACGTGTGCTAACGGCATTGTTAAAATGGAGGACGACAAGAAACTTATGTTCACCCTCGATATCCGCTACGGAAACGAGGCAGACCCCAAAAGTCTCGAGCAAAATCTAATCTCAGCTCTCTCCTCTCTCGGCTTTGACTGCGAGATAGAGGCAAACGATGTGGGCTTTCTTTTAGACGAAAATGGCAAGGAAATGGAAATAATCCTAAGCTCCTGTCGCGAGGTTGCAAACACCCCCGATGCTATGCCCTATAAGACCTACGGCGGCACATATGCCCGCCGCCTTAAAAACGCATTTGCAATTTCCCACAGCGCCCCTTGGAGTGAAAAGGAATTAAATCTGCCCGCAGGTCACGGCGGCGCTCACCAGAGCGACGAGGCTCTCTCTGTTTCGGCTTACCTTGACGGCATTAAGACCCTCGCCCTCATCTTAGGCAGACTCGACGAACATTTAACACAAAAATAATTAAGCAAATAAAGCGGGGAAGCCTACATAGGCTTCCCCGCTTTATTTATTTTTCTTGGCTCCCTCTGACGAGGGTGCAAACCTCTTTCCGCTGCCAGTGGCAGAATAAGGAAAGAGGTTTGCTGTGCCGCGGTCAAAATCTTTGATTTTGGGCACCGCAAACGGAGCCTTTTTGCAGAATATGACTGAAGGAGAGATAACTACCCCTCCGTCTGCGGCTTTGCCGCAGCCACCTCCCCTGACAAGTGGAGGCTCAAAAAAACTCGCCTCTCGGCGAGCCTTTTTCATTTTATTTTCCGCCTCGCAGGCGACAACACTATTTAACACGCTTTTTCAAGAAAACCGCTGTTAATTTATTATATATCAATGTACAAATCAGAGATAGAACCAAAACCACTAAAAATGGCGCTATTGTTTCGGAGAGTTTGGTCTCGTCAAATAGTTCGAACCCAAATACACCATATAACCCTAAATATATGTATCGAATAAGAACGTGGGTCGACATAATGCAGAACGAATTTTGCCCGCAAAAACGCAGAAATCTGCTTTTCTCAAGAAGAATGGAAACAAATAAAATGCCTGCAGATCCTATAATTCCCGAGCAATAGAGAATAAACCCGTTATTTAGATGCCTTGACCCTAACGATATTTTTCCATTTAATTGCACAAGTGGAACAAGAATAAGCACACACAGCAGAGCACCACCGATAGAAATGGCCGCCTTATATCTGCTCTTCTGGATTTTTGAAACCATATTTCGCATTTCATCAAATGATAAATTTCCAATAGCATAAAACCCAACTGCAAATAATACTGTAGGCAAGTTCCATGGAATCACAACACCTTCAAGAGAGATATAAGATGACTCTAAAAACCATCCCGTACAAGCCAAAATGCTACACATTAAAACCACAAGCGCTGGTTTTAGTTTTGAAATGAAATAATAGATACATTCCACCACAAACAAAGATGGAACAAACCACAGAGGAGTATTAACCATTGCCGCTGATCTCTCTGCAATAAACATCTGTAAAAAGTACATTAGATATTCACTAATTAATGCATCTGAGAAGCCATCATGGATAATAGAAATACTAAATCTTATTATCATAGATACTGTATAAAAAAATAGGTATGGGCAGATTAGAGTAATGAATCTGTGTTTTGCAAAATTTGCAAACGAGCCATATTTTTCTTTTCGGAAAAACATTCCCGAAATAATAAAAAATAATGGCATATGAAATGAATAGATGAAGTTCAAAAGTATAGGTGTGTAGTTTACATGAGCAAAAACAACAAGAAGGATACCAATGCCCTTAGCGATATCAAAAGTAATTATTCTTTCTTTTTTTGGCAAGGACTGGGGTTCTATCGTAGCTATATTGTTATAAAAAGTCGTTTCCATATGTGACCCTCCAGTAATTTTGTGAAAATAAAGCAAAATATAATATAATGTTATCATTTTACACAAGTATTTGCAAGAAAAACAGAAGTAGAATAGCACTCATGTGCAATCAAGAAACCACTTCTATGATTGCCCCCCTGATTGTGTACTATTTTCCACCGCGTAGACGAGCGATTCTATCTCTTAAATATGCCGCCTGCTCAAATTCAAGAAGCTCTGCCGCTTTTCGCATCTCGGCGGAAAGTTTCTTTATAAGCTGCTCGCGTTCTATGCGAGACATCTGCTTTGCCTCGTAGGGAGCATTGTCCTTTCGGCTGATTTCAAGAACCTCGCGCACGTCCTTAACAATGGTTTTAGGAACAATCCCGTGCTCCTTATTGTATCTTTCCTGAATTTCGCGGCGCCTCTCGGTCTCTAAGATTGCGCTTTGCATAGCAGGGGTAACC
>JAZOOR010000003.1:0-3913 GCA_045655125.1 Oscillospiraceae bacterium | reverse complement strand
TTGCCGCATGGCAGATTCAGGATTTTTACACCTATCTTCCCATTAAATACCCGAATGTAAAGCTGTGCTTCGTGTTTGATTCCGACAGAACAAGACAAAAGTTCTCCCTTTCGAATAACAGCACGTATCTTGGCGGCTATCAGGCGGGCATCCGCTCCGACCTTCTTTTGGGACATGGCGGCG
Source organism: Oscillospiraceae bacterium (assembly GCA_045655125.1). Taxonomy (GTDB): domain Bacteria; phylum Bacillota; class Clostridia; order Oscillospirales; family Ruminococcaceae; genus SIG578. Next base: position 3,730 of record JAZOOR010000003.1, on the reverse strand, counting down.
CCGCGCCGTATATCTATGATTACTATGAGCTTGGCAATAATGTAAGCGTAAAGGCAGAGCCAACCGAGCTTTGCAGCTACGTAACGACGCCCGATAACGGCACAGCGTATGTAATCTACTCTATAAACGGGGTGGACCTCGGCACTGCCTACGGCGCACCATATGCCGTACCGTGCGACTTTACCGCCTATAAGGGGCAAAAGGTGAATGTTACTGTGCGCTCCTTTGATGCAAACCATACACCTGTAACCACGTATACCGTGGCGGTTAACGTACAATAAAAATATAGGGAGATGCCATATCAATCGGCATCTCCCTATTGCTTATTTCAAATTATTATTTTAGCTGCTCTGTCTTTACTTGTTTTCATTTGATTTAATACTTTTCACTGATAATCCATGTTGTTTTTTCAAGTACATTGCTATGAGTCCAATTAAAATGGCTATAGATGCTAATGCAATAATCCATGGATAAAAACTTTTATACAAAAAATTGGCAATAGCTTCACCTGTAGACCCGCCAATTATTATGGCGATAATAAATGGGATGAGAGGAAGGAATCCGCCAAAAAAAGCAATCATCATTAAAATTCCGTATAGTTTATTTAAAAAAGCAGATATTTTTTTCGTCATTATATGCCCTCCTATCAGTTTGACAATCCAAAAATCGGAATCAGTCCGAGTAGCGTGATTACGGATAATAAATAATGAATAGAAATCCAAATTAAATTATTGGTTAAAGTGGGTTTGATTTCAGCCTCTGCAATACCCATTGCCGTATAAATACAAGTACAGTATGGAGGTGTAACGCCATGTGGCGCACCGCAAATGCACGGGAGCATACTTGCTACAAGCATAGGATTACCGCCTGCGGCAGCCAACGTTGAAATAATAATCCCTCCAAATATTTTCACCTGTGTCGAACCGGGTATAAGCATTCCCATAATGGTTGTAAAGAGAGGGACAATAAATACAAGGGCTATAAAAGGCAGGTTTAGAAAATTGACAAATAGCCCAATAGCTTTTTCTACTTCAATAGATTCAAGTACATTACTGACGAAGTATGCAAACATAACCAGGGCGGATGTGGGAATTACTTTGGTCATTCCATTAGAAATTTCGGTATAAATATATTCCGGTGTCATTTTTTTCCATGTTGTTTTCCCTGAAAGAAAAACTCCAAAAACAACAATTAAGGATGGGATGAAAAGCAGGATGCTGTTATTTAAAGAGGATGCGCCGCTTAACAATCTTTGCGCGAAGAAGGCATCAAATTGACTGGTTAGAAAGAATGGAAGGAAAACGACAATTGGGAGAAAAATAGCTTTCCATCCTTTTTTTATAGATGCAATAAAGGGCGGAATATCCTCTTTCTGCATAGGTTCAACTTTATAATACCGACACATCGCATAAAGTGTTATTATTCTTTGCAGAATAAACCATAAAGCAATACTCCAAAGAACCATCCAAAATTGTGACATGGTGTATGTATCAGGATATAGTTTATCAAGTGCGGCAAAAGCCACAGCGATCATACCGGCAGGTGGAATCATATTCCCCATGGTGCTGGTATGCGCTTCAACATTTGCAGCAAGATGAGCCGGAAAGCCGGAACGTTTCATGGCAGGAATAGTAAACACACCGGTTGTTGCCACATTTCCGGGGCCACTGCCGGAAAGCGAACCCATATATGAACTGGCAATAACGGCAACCAATCCGGCACCCCCTCTAAAACGTCCAAATAGGGATAGTATAATAGAAATGCAATCGTCCATTATAGTTGTTTTAGATAGCAGGGAAGCAGAGATTACAAAGACAATGATAACATAAAGACTTGGTTCGGTGATTGCGGCCCAAATGTAATTATGGATATTACTCCATGTCCCGGTACAAGCAACAAGCACAATAAAAGAAACCAACATACATTCATATAAAGGTCTTTTTAAGAAGGAAAAACCTACGATCGCTATGATAAAAACGAGGAATAAATATAAAAATTCAATTGGCATTGTTTTCCTCCTTATAAGAAAGCCATAAAGGCCTTATATCGGTGAGCAAATCATGGCGCATAATATCATTTCCGTTAGTATCAATAATTTTAATCGTTGATGCAATTTCGTTATGTTTTTCAACTAACTCTTCATAAGAGTCTGATTTAATGGTAAAACTTGCAACTCTATCGCTACTTGTTACAGCGTTAGATATTTCAGCACCTTTCCATTTAAACTGCCAGTATTCAAAAATTGTGCCTTTTTGCTTTAATTCCTCAAACCCTTCCAGATGATCAAATTGTCCAGGATAAGCATATAGAAACTCATTCGTTATAAATTTAGTTTCGGGAATATGCGGAATTTTTATTTCCTTATTGCCGAGTGTCAGGTCTATAACTGCATCAATAGGGTCAAAACCGGTCGCTGCTTTTATCAGCAAATATTTTGCACCGCCTCCGGTTCTGGCGCAAAACTCCAATACAGATTCTTGTTTATCATCTGTCAGCAATTGAACAAGCATAGGTGTGTTTTTTAACTTGAATGCATCTGCAATTTTCTGACCAATTATTGCAATTCTTGAAAGGGTATCGGGCGAAATAGATGCGGGGAAACGCGTTCTAAATGCTAAAAATCTGTCCTTGTAATCAACTTTTTCGGTGTTGGATGCGCTAAGCAGATGTGCCTTTCCGTTAATAACTTCAAAATCAACTGTTATTTCTACACCTTCTACATATTCTTCAACGATAACAACGCCGGATCTTGAAATGTTGGAAGCTTCATTAAAGTATTGTTTTAACTCTTCAATGTTTTCGGCTTTTCGAACACCTTTTGAGCTGTATGCGTCAACCGGTTTTACAACTAAAGGATACTGCATGTTTTTTATATTGTCCTCGTTGAATTCAGACATGAAAGTGTGTTTGGAGGTAGGGATGCCATATGTGTTAAATATGTTTTTCATATGACTTTTGTCTGAAACCGCACAAGCGGTATCATAATCAATATAGCAGGGTAATCCTAACTCTTCAGAAATTTTAGCAACGGTAATTAAAACCTGGTCAGCACATACCGCTATAAGAAAATCAACCTTTTCAGAAATTGCGATTTGCTTTACGGCATCGTAATCAAGAATATTTATCTTTATAAATTGGTCTGCATAGGGTTTCGCTACAGCGTTTGGATTGTTATCGGCTAAAATTGTATATATTCCTTTTGCTCTTAATTTTTGGAGTAAAACGATTTGTGGGCAACTGCCGGCAAGAACTAATGCTCTCATTACTATATACCTTCTTTCAAATTTAAATGACAATAGGTACTTGTTTTTAAGGCTTTATCGTAGGCTCTTTTGTTTCTGTTGGTGCAACAGGAATTTTCCCGTTAAGATGGTCGTTTTTGACAAAAGGAATACCTTCCTGCTTCAAAACAACCAAAACCGTTTGAAAAAGAATTTTAATATCAAACCATATGTTAAATTTCTCTATGTATACAAGGTCGTATTCGATTTTTTCACTCCATGTGAGGTTGTTTCTGCCGTTAACCTGTGCCCAACCGGTGAGCCCCGGTCGCATGGCGAGTCGTTTTAATTGCCGCGCATCATAACGCTCTGTTTGGTAGGGCAATGTGGGACGCGGACCTACTATACTCATAGTTCCGTTTAAAATGTTAAATACCTGCGGGAGTTCATCAAGACTTGTTTTTCGTAAAATTTTTCCTATCTTGGTAATGCGCTGTGCAGGAAGCAAC
>JAZOOR010000002.1:0-2161 GCA_045655125.1 Oscillospiraceae bacterium | reverse complement strand
AGAAATGAGCGTGAGCGCAGAGCGACCGCTATGCTCGCTCCCTTTATGCCCTGCGGCGCTAAAATTCCCGTTATTTCGCTCTTTGCAGGCGCATTCTTTAACAATGCCGGCTGGGTAAGCACAGTTATGTACCTTTCGGGTATTGTTCTTACCTTCCTCTGAGCTTTGCTTGTTAACAAGATTACAGGCTACAAGGCAAGAAAATCTTTCTTTATCATTGAAATGCCCGAATACAAAATCCCCTCTCTGTGGGGTGCTTTCAAATCGATGTGCAGCCGCGGCTGGGCCTACATAGTTAAGGCTGCTACCATCATTCTTCTCTGCAACACCGCTGTTCAGATTATGCAGTCTTTCACATGGAGCCTCATTCCTGCAAATGAGATTGCAAGTAACTCCATATTAGCTTCAATTGCAGGAGTGTTCGCATACCTGCTGGTTCCAATTGTCGGCGTTCTTTCGTGGCAGCTTGCTGCCGCCGTGGTAACAGGCTTTATTGCAAAAGAAAATGTTGTTGGAACACTTGCCGTATGCTATGCGGTTTCTAATTTCGGTAGTGCAGATATTACCGGTCTAGATTCATCAGGCAATTTAGTTCCATTAACCGCTGCTGCCGCCCTTGCATACCTTATGTTTAACCTCTACTCTCCCCCCTGCTTTGCCGCAATCGGCGCTATGAATGCCGAGATGAAGAGCGCAAAATGGCTCTGGGGCGGAATCGGACTTCAGCTCGGCGTTGGATATACCATAGCATATTTCGTATATACCATCGGCACACTCATATTTGCGCCTGCCACCTTAAATATTGGGGCAGCGCTCGCAGGCTTTGCAGCCGTTTTAGCTATAGCAGCCGTTGTTGTAATGCTCTGCGTAAATGCCGAGAAAAAGCTCAAAGCAGAATATGCTCTTAAAGAGGCTGCTAAAGCCGAAAAAGAAACTGCGAATGTATAAAACATAAAGCAGGTGAAATTTATGCAATTAGTTGATTATATTGTAATCGCGGTTATAGTTTTAATAATCGCTCTTGCCGCTCTCTATGTTATAAAGGCTAAGAAAAGCGGTAAAAAGTGTATTGGCTGCCCCAATGCTAATTCTTGCAGCTCAAAAGGCTGCCCAGGATGCTGCAGCCTTTCTCAAAGCTCCCAAAACAAATAGCCATTATCCATCCTCCTCAAGGATATAAAACAAAAAAGGCCACCCGCATATAGGTCGTACTCTAAAGGACATTAAAAAAGGAAGCACGAAACCTCGTGCTTCCTTTAATTTTGTCTTACTCCATAACAAGCAGGGAAAATGTATATCACATTTTTCGATTTTTAGGAGAACCTAAAACCCTTTTACCTTGCTCGCAACTAATTGTAGCATGCGATGCAGTATGCAAAAGAGGGAAATTATCATTTATTTGTATTGATCTTTTAGTTTTAAAATCTTTTCTTCAATTTTTTTGATTATTTCCTTGAATTCCTCATCTGTTTTTCCTGTGGGGTCTTCTAACTCCCAATTATCATCAAATGCTCTTCCAATAAAAGGGCAAGTCACGTTACAACCCATTGAAATTGCCACATCGGGATTTGGAATATCTGTAATCAGTTTTGAATACTGTGTCTGTTCCATATCAATCCCATAAAGCTCTTTCATAATTCTAACTGCATCTTGATTTATTTTTGGTTTTATTTCTGTTCCAGCTGAATATGATTCAAATACATCTGGCGCCAAGTGTTTTCCCAGCGCTTCTGCAATCTGACTGCGGCACGAATTATGAACACAAATAAAGGCCACCTTTTTCTTTGCCTTTTTATAAAACGGACATTCTTGCTCTATGCACTGGTTGTTCATGTGAGAACGAGAACAGGTTACTTGACTAAGTTCCATCTTAACCCCTAATTTCTCGTTTGTGAATTTGATTGCTTCGATGATAGCGAGATAAGAATCCCTTTTGCAACAACGAGGGCCACCGTTTTCTCCTATTGCTTTCAAAGCTCTTGCTGTCATTTGATTGGAAAGTCCCCAAGCCTCTTTTGCAAGTGGTGTTGATTTTAATGCAATGGAAATATACATACCTGTGCTAACACCTGCTCCACAGGCGCCCCAAAATCCACAAGCACCGCCAGGAACTTGCTTTCCTCTCTTTTGCATTTCATAAAGTGCAGTTTTTAAGTCTATA
>JAZOOR010000001.1:0-18732 GCA_045655125.1 Oscillospiraceae bacterium | reverse complement strand
CACATATGAAGGTGACACTCCCGAGCAGAGAAGAGTACTCGAGAACATCAAAACAATGCTTAGGGAGGGCTTCTAAATGAAAGCTGTAATCTGGAAAGGCTTATATGATTTAGAATACTGCGATGTTCCCGAGCCTGAGTGCAAAGAGGGCTGGGTTAAGATTAAGGTGCAGGCTGTCGGCTTGTGCGCCACTGAGGTACATATTATTTCGGGCAAGTTTGAGGCAGGTCAGCCTCCCCACATCTTGGGTCACGAAATCTGTGGCGATATTGTTGAGGTCGGCGCAGGCTGTAATCCCGATAATATCGGCAGACGCGTTGTAGTCGAAACCTATGTCGGCTGCTCAGAGTGTGAATTCTGTAAAAGCGGCCGCAAGCACCTGTGTTCTGCGGGCGAAATCGGCTATCCTCCCTATGCGGGCGGTGACGCGCAGTATGTTGTCGTGCCCGAAGGCTGCGTGCGCTTTTTAAAGGATAATATTTCCTACGACGAGGGCGCAATAATGGAGGCAGTTGCCTGTCCTTTTGGTGCCGTTGTCAATGCCGAGCTTAAAGAGGGTCAGACCGTGCTTGTTATGGGCGCAGGTGTTGCAGGACTTTCGTTTATCCAGTCAGCGCTGGCACTTGGCGCAAAGCAGGTTTTTTGCGCAGTGCGTAATGATGCCAAGGCAGAGATTGTAAAACGCTTTGGCGGCACAGTGATTGACCTGCGTACCCAGAATCTCCACGAGGCTGTATTAGCAGCAACCGACGGACTGGGCGTAGACCTCGCCATCGATGCCGCAGGTGCTCCCATAACAATCGCTCAGTGCTTTGAAAATGTAAAGAGCGGCGGTAAGGTTATGCTTTACGGTATTCCTTCAAAGGATGCTAATGTTGAGCTCCCTGTTGTTGACTGCATTTTAAGGCAAATTACGGTTTGCGGTTATACCGGCAACGAGAAAGCCTGGGATAAGCTTATAGAGCTTGTGTCAGAGGGTAAAATTTCACTTAAAGAAATGGTTACTGAAACTCTGCCGCTTTCTAAGTTCCGCGAGGCTGTGGATTTACTTGAAAACGGCGGTGCCTCTATTATAAAAGTGGTTCTTCATCCTTGGGAGGACTAAAATGATAGAGTTTGAAAAAATAGAAGATAAGATTTTGCACGAATTTCAAGGCGGCATAGGTGATATTGAGGCTAAAATTTACGCCGACGACCTAAATCGTATCGTTAAAAGCGTTTATGCCCCTGGCACCTCTACAGGCTATCACCGTCACGATGACTCGTCTGAAATAATTTTTATCTTGGCGGGTGGCTGCAAGGTGCTTCACGAGGGAAAAGAAGAGCGCCTTGTGAGCGGAAACTGCCACTACTGTAAGAAGGGAGAATCCCACGCAGTCATCAATGATACTGATGAGGATTTAGTAATGTTTGCAGTAGTTTGTTCGCAGTAATATAAAAGTAATTGTTATGCTCGTTAGAGAGGAAATGGAAAAGAGTATGGCTTTTTACAACAAAACACCTGATATTATTATTCGAGGCGGCACTATTGTAGACGGAACGGGCAGAGACTTATATTATGCGGATGTTGCGATTATTGGCGACAAAATTGATTACATAGGGGATTTGCGCGGCGTCAGTGCAAAAAAGGAAATTGACGCAAGCGGTAAATACGTTACCCCCGGATTTATAGATTCGCATACACATTCTGACCAGACAATCTGGGGCAATCCCGAGGCTCAGAGCGCAGTCAGACAGGGAGTAACCACCGAGGTCGTAGGCAACTGCGGTTTTTCTATGCGCACCAAGATGGAAAATGTTGAGTTTGATGAAAAATCAAAGGGCATTGACTGTGTTTACAATCTCCCTGGTCCTACCTATCCTAAGGGTAGCCTTGCGGCAACCTTAGATAAAGCGGAAAAGATGGGCGCCTCGATTAATACCGCCTGGCTTTGCGGACATAATGACCTGCGTATTATGGTGGGCCTGAACACAACCGACTATACAGAAGAACAGTTTAAGGCTATGGCGGATTTTCTGCGCGAAGCAATGGATGCAGGATTTATAGGATTTTCAACGGGTCTTGAGTTTGCACCCGGTATAGTATCGCGTCCCGAAGAGGTTGAGCGCCTTGCACAAATTGTTTCCGAATATGACGGCGTATACTGCTCACATATGAGAGATGAAGGTCCCTATTTATTTGAGGCTATTGAAGAGTTTTTAGGCGTTATAAGGAAAACGGGGCTGCGCGGTACAGTATCACATTTGAATGTAAAATATGATAACGGTATTCCGCAGGAGCATTTGTGGCGCGGTATGGATATGCTTAAAGAGGCGCGCGAAAAAGAGCACCTCAATGTGTATACCGATATGCTCCCCACTCTTTATAATACGGGTGATGCCTATGCGATGCTACCCCCGTGGCTTTATGCTGACGGCTGGGATAGCGCAAGAAAAATTCTCGCCGACCCCGAGGGACGAGAGAAGGTTAAGGGAGATTTGTGCCGTTACTGGCGTTATCTTGCAAACGGCCAGTGGGATAGACTACTGTATATCCAACCGCCGTATGATACCGAAATTGCTGTAACACCGTTTTCGGAATTAGTTAAAAAATCGGGCAAGGAGCCGGCTGATGTATTTTTAGATGTACTTATGATGGCTACTACCGAGCGTGAAGCTCATGGCTGTCTTATGCAGGGAATCGGTTTTGACGAGCAGACTATGATTGACAGCGTAGTGCGTGACCCCATTTATCTGTGGATGACCGACGGTATGGTTACCGTAGAGGACGGGCCACTTGCTAAGAATACAGCAAATCTTCAAAACTATATGAGTATGACATATTTCTTTACCCGATATGTTCGTGATTTAAAGGCACTGCCTATAGAAAAGGCAATGATGAAGGTATCATCTATCCCGGCTATGCATTACGGACTTAGAAAACGCGGTGTTATAGCCGAGGGATATTATGCAGATATCAATGTGTTTGATTTAGATGAGCTTAAAATAAACGGTGATTTTGCTACTCCCAATAGGTACAGCACCGGTATGGATTATGTTATTGTCAACGGCGTACCCGTTATTGCAAACGGCGAGCATACACTAGAGCGCTCGGGCAGGGTACTGCGACATAAATTATAGTCAAAAAAGCAACGCAGTGGTTTTCCCGCTGCGTTGCTTTTGCATATTGAAAATCTGTGTGGGAGAGAGGATTACTGTTGACGTTAATATGAGTGTACAGTATACTTGGTCAAGGAGAAAGATCATATTTATTCCTGTTCCAAGCTCTTTACATGCGTGGCGGCAATGCAGCTTTGGGAAAAGGGTATGTTTTCCTTGGAGGACAATTTGTCTGATTATATGCCTGCTTCGGCTAACGCCGCAGCAGGCGCCTTTGCATCGTCATTTCCTGGAACAATAATTCCGTCTGAGGTAGCTGACGGTAACGGAATTATAGTGCAGAAATCGGGCTTTTTTTGGCGGCAGAACATAAAATTGGTTATTAAATAAAAAGCACAGCGGAGTGGAAAATCCACTCCGCTGTGCTTTTTAGTATTTATTATTCCATTACAATAGCAATCTTAACGCCTGTAAGAGAAATGTTCTTTTCCATAGCATCAACATATTGCTCTAACGGATAGTGGTCTGTTACGAGCTTTTCAACAGGAATAGACATTTCCTTGGCTTTTTTCAAGAAACCAAGTGTTTCAATGTATTCGTTAGCACTGTAAACCCATGATCCAACCAATGTAATTTCCTTGTTGCAAAGATCGAAATGGGGATTCATAGTGCACTCGCCTGCGTTTACAAAGAAGCCCATTTCACAGTATCCGCCGCCGCGACGAACATACTTATAAGCGTCAGCGGCTGCTTGTGCAACACCTGTGCACTGGAATACAAAGTCTGCACCAAAGCCCCCGGTAAGCTCCTTAACCTTTGCAACTCTTTCCTCAATAGTCTTGAGCTCCTTGAAATTAATTACGGCAGTAGCGCCCATTTCCTTTGCAAGAGCAAGACGGAAGTCAACACCGTCAACTGCAATTATATTAACAACACCGGCAGCCTTAAGAACAGCAATCTGCATAAGACCGATGGGTCCGCAACCCTGTACTAATACTGTGGAGCCAAAATTAATAATGTTTGTGGATTTCGCGCGGTTCCAAGCATGAACGCAAACGCAAGCCGGTTCAATGAGCATTCTTTCATCTAATGTCATACCGTTCACTACGAAAATAGAGGAGTTTTTGCGAACCAAAATGTGTTCTGCAAACCAACCGTTGTTGTGATGCTCTGCATCGTCCTCAATAAGACCGTAAACGCCAAGACCTTCGCAAAGGTTGGGCAGTTCGGGATAGCGGCGGCAGTAGTCACAATCACCGCATAGAAGAACAGAGGTAACAACCTTGTCGCCAACTTTGATGGGGTCACCCTTTGTGTCAACAGTAACGCCTTCACCAATTGCGACAACCTCACCTGTTCCCTCGTGACCGAGAGCAATTTCCTTGTAGCCAAAGGGGTTGTACCTATATTCATGAACATCGGTACCGCAAATGCCACAACCTTCAACTTTAACGAGAATTTCGCCGGGACCGGGAGTGGGGATTTCTACATCTCTTAATTCTACAATTGCCTCACCCTCAACGCCATTAACGATTTTGGGTTTTACAAGATAAGCCACCTTTGATGTTGCCATAATTAATTCGCTCCTTTTAATTGTTAAAATTTTAGCAATGTGCTAATTGAATTATACCAAATTTAAAAAGCCTTGTCAATCATCTTATAAATTTTAATGCATGGATATTTCTGTGCAAAATGTTTTATGGCAAAAAAGGTATCCCGATTTGAAAATTTATTCAGGGCGATGCCTTGGTGCTGCCGTTAAGTTCTCGCACAAACAAAACGGCGGGAGCAAGCCCCCGCCCTACAAAATATTTGTGATAAGGAGAAATGTATATATGAAAGCAACAGGTATAGTTCGTAGAATAGAGGAATGCGTTATAATAGGGCAAACCGTCTGAAACCCGCATAAACACCGAGGTTTTTGCTAGTTTGCCCCACCCGACGCATTGGTGTCAAAAACGGGCTTTTGGGGAGGTTTTATGAATTTGATTTATGTATATAGATGTGTTATAATATATAAAACAATAAAGTTAGATTTCTGGTTTAAAACCACTTGTTTTAAATCCTTATTTGAGGTGAAACCATTGGAAAGAAACACATTTGAAATGTATTGGAGTTACTACTTATCAATTGAAAAAATGATGAAAAACACGTCTCAATATGTAGCTCCAACTAAACAAAATAGCAATACATATTCAGATGAGTTTATGAAAATAATTTTGCTTTCTTGCTCTGAAATTGATTCGATTTTGAAGGTTATCTGCAAGGAAAACGGCGTGATGTTGGATGATAAAAAATATAATATGTCAGTATATGCGGAAATATTATTAAAACAAAAGGACATTAAAGAATGGGCTTTTGCTCCCGAACACTCAACTTCTAGTTATGATAGAGGCATTATTTGTTTTCCATTTAAGAAATTAGATGCAAAAAAGGCATATGGAGGTTTATCTTGGTGGGAAGACTATCAAAAATTAAAGCATAATAGACTGGATAATGCCCAAGTTGGCGATTTGGAGAATGCCGTGTACGCCATCACCGCTCACTTTGTTCTGTTGCGTATTCTGATGGATTTGTTAGCTGAGGATATGGGTAGAAAACACGTGAAAGAAGAATATTGGTCAGATTACTTGGTATTATGTGTGTAAACAAAAGCGGAGTGACTTTCACTCCGCTGTTTTGGGTTGTTAGTTGTTTAATAAAACTTGATTTATGAATTTGATAACACCTTTATATCGGCTGATTTTTGCCAAATCACATTCGCCATAAAGTGGTGGAATCATAATTTGATTGCCGACAATAGCAATATTTATGATACCCTCAACTCTGGTTAAGTTGTGGTTGGCATTTTGGGAAAGAAATTGATATAATGCATCGTTTAACATATTGGTGTAAATGATATTAAAACGCATCATATTGCGAGCTTCCGCTCCGTTAATCCATTGAGATATATTTAGTTCTTTGTTCGCCTTTTTGTTAATGCGGTCTTTTGCGTTATCAAATTCCTTTTTGTTAAAATCTAGTGTTTTGTATAAAATTGTTCGCAACTTAAAAATTTTATTTAACCGAAAGAATCGCACTTCTTCCGATGTGGATAGTCGATTATCTTTGTCGGTCAATTTCTCAAAAATGCTAATTATTTCTTCAAAAGTAAGGTTTTTGTTCGCATTGAACTCAACAGGCTTATAAACGGTTTCTTTTGCCTCTTTTTTTGCGGAACGACTGCAATATATCAAATATATAATGCTAATGACGGCAATAGCAAAAAAGATGATGGCAACAAAAGATGGAACAAACAAAAATAAGATTCCATAGACGATTGAAATAATAGTTAATAGAATTGCAATTAAAGAAAGCGTTGCTCGCCTTTGAAGTTTTTTAATATGCAATTTAAGTTCTTCGTTCAATCAAATCACCGCCTTTAATTTATTATAACATATTTAATTTTAAAAGTAAATTCTTGCAGTATAAATTCCCTTTAATCACAAATAATAGTATCACGATTTTGAAATTAAAGGAGAATTTATATATGAAAGCAACAGGAATTGTTCGTAGAATAGACGACCTTGGTCGTGTGGTTATTCCGAAAGAGATTAGACGCACTATGAGAATCCGTGAAGGTGACCCTCTGGAAATTTTTACTGACCAAAATGGCGAGGTTATTTTGAAAAAATACTCGCCGGTGGGTGAGATGGGGTCATTTGCATCGCAGTATGCCGATGTGCTGTCTAAGGCGACGGGGCTTACTACCGTCGTTTGCGACCGCGACCATGTGGTCGCGGTTTCGGGAGGAATGAAAAAAGAGCTTATGGAGCGCAGAGTGTCGCCGCAGCTTGAGGACCTTATGGAAAGCCGCAAAAACTATGTCGCATCCAAAGACAGTGTGGAGTTTTTTCCCATTGAGGGCGTGGACAGGGCGGCGTTTGCCGCATCACCCATAGTTTCCTCGGGAGATGTTTCGGGAGCGGTGCTGCTATTATCAAATGGTCAGGCGAATGCCTGCGAAAGCGACAGCAAGCTCTGCACAATAGCCAGCGCATTCATTGGGAAACAAATGGAAGAATAGAAAACGGGGTGCCTGTATGGGCGCCCTGTTTTCTTTAATTTTAATTAAGCTGCTGTGTCGAGCTGTTTTTATTGACAGCAAATTTTTCCTATAATATAATAATATTACAGATAAAAAGGGGGATAGGCTTTATGAAAAAACTCGGATTTGGACTAATGCGGCTGCCGACACTTTCGGAGTGGTCGCAGATTGATATGGAAAAATCGCGCGATATGATAGATGCCTATATGAAAGAGGGCTTTAATTATTTTGACACCGCCTATGTTTACCACGGCGGCAACAGCGAAAAGGCTTTTGGCGAGCTTGTTGCCTCGCGTTACCCGCGCGAAAGCTTTGTTGTCACCTCTAAAATGCCCGTTTTTAAGATAAAGACCGCCGATGAGTATCCCAAAATCTTTGATGAGCAGCTTTCGCGCTGCAAGGTTGAATATTTTGACTACTATTTTCTTCATTCCATCGGCAAGATTACATATGAAAACATAAAGCGCGACCGCGGCTTTGAGTTTATCGCGCAAAAAAAGAAAGAGGGCAAGATAAAGCACATTGGATTTTCTTTCCACGATGATGCCGAAACCCTCGACAGAATTTTAACCGAACATCCTGAAACCGAGCTTGTTCAGATACAATTAAATTACATCGACTGGGAAAACGAGAGTGTTCAGTCGAGAAAGTGCTATGAGGTCTGCCGAAAGCACGGGGTTGATATTGCTGTTATGGAGCCGCTCAAAGGCGGCGCGCTCGCAAATCTCCCCGAGGATGCTGCCGCCGTTTTAAAAGAAATGGACAAGAAGGCTTCCATTGCCTCTTGGGGAATTAAATTTGCCGCATCCTTAGAGGGTGTAATCATAGTTCTGAGCGGAATGAGCAATATGGAGCAGCTATACGATAATATGAGCTATATGAAGGATTTTGAGAAGCTTTCAGATAGTGAAACGGTGGCAATTCACAAAGCCGCAGATATTACAATGAAAAGCATTGCTATTCCTTGCACTGCCTGCCGCTACTGCGTTGATGACTGCCCCAAGAACATAGCAATCCCCGAATATTTTGCTCTTTACAATAATCAGCATCAGTTTGGGCTTCTGCCCGGTCTTATGACCACCTTCAACAACATAAAGGGCGCAAAGGGAAGCCCTTCTGACTGCATTGCCTGCGGCGCTTGTGAGAGGCATTGCCCGCAGCACCTGCCCGTTATAGAGCATATCCGCAAGGTTGCAGAAACATTTGAGAGGAAATAGAAATGGTAGCGCTTGAAACTGCTAAAAAACTGCTTTCTGAGGACACAGCACTTACCTGCGTTATCTGCCGCGAGGGTGAGATTTTTAAAAGCACCCTTCGAGGTGTCAAGCCGCTTTTAGAGCTACTTGACAGCGAAAAAAACATAAAAGGAGCGTCCGTCGCCGACAAGGTGGTTGGGAAAGGCGCCGCCTTTCTGTATGTGCTTTTGGGAGTGTGTGAGGTTTATGCAGGAGTGCTCAGCGAAAGTGCTCTCGCCGTTCTTTCAGAAAACGGCATAAAGGCTGAGTATGGCGAGCTTGCTGTCGCAATAAAAAACCGAGCGGGAGACGGCTTTTGCCCCATTGAAACCGCCGTGCGTGACATTACCTGTCCCCAAACCGCCTTAAAACAAATTCGCGAAACTCTTGAAAAGTTAAAATAAAAATCCTGCCCAATTTTTTATTGGGCAGGATTTTTCATTGTGCTTATCTGCAGAAAAGCTCTACATATCTGTCAAGAGCCTCGCCTATAACCTTTATGGCGGCTTCTCTGTGGTTTACCTCTTTTGCAACGGCATCCTTATCTTCAAGCGCCTTGTAGACATTAAAGAAGTGTCTCATTTCGTCAAAAACATGGGCGGGTAACTCCGAAATGTCCTTATACTTGTTATATGTTGGGTCTGCAAAGGGAATAGCAATTATCTTTTCGTCGTTTCTGCCGTCGTCAAGCATTGATATGTAGCCGATGGGATAGCAGCGGACAAGTGTCAGCGGCTCGAGAGCCTGTGAGCAGAGCACAAGGACATCTAAAGGGTCCTCATCGTCACCAAAGGAGCGGGGAATAAAGCCGTAATTGGCGGGGTAGTGGGTAGAGGTGTACAAAACTCGGTCAAGCATAATAAGACCTGTTTCCTTGTCAAGCTCATATTTCTTTTTACTACCCTTTGAAATTTCGATAACAGCAACAAAATCTTCGGGAGTAATTCTTTTGGGGTCAATGTCGTGCCAGATATTCATAGTATTCCTCCGTTCTTTAAATCGTACTAACTTGTATACCTGTATTATATAGCATAAAATCCAAAATTTCAATACTCCCTTTATTTGCACAATAAAAAGTAGCATACAACTATTGACTTTACCACATTAAAGTGGTAAAATGTAAAAACAAACACAAAACGGAGGCTGAAAAGATGCAAAAGTGGCACACCGAATTAACAGATAAGCTGGTCAAGGTTATAGCAGGTCTTGAAAATGAGGCAGAGTGCTACCGGCTTTTAGAGGACCTTTGTACAATTAAAGAAATTATGGATATGGCTCAAAGGCTTGAGGTTGCAAAGCTTTTAAGTCAGAATAAAAATTATCAGGAAATAACAAAGGCGACAGGCGTCAGCACTGCGACCATCAGCCGTGTAAACAAATGCCTGTCCTATGGAAGCGGCGGCTATAAGGCGGCGCTAGTTAAGCTTTCTGAGTCGGAGGAATAATATGAATTTAAATAATTTAGAGCTTAAAAGGCAGGAGCAGGCGGCATTTGAAATGCGCTCGCTCTATCGCAGATTTGGTTACTCCCAATATAAAATGAGCAAATTTGAGGAATATGATTTGTATGTAAGAAATAAGGATTTCCTTATTTCCGACAGCATTATAACCTTTACCGATACAAACGGAAAGCTTATGGCATTAAAGCCTGACGTTACCTTGTCTATTATAAAAAATAGCAGTAACGAAGGAGCAGTTCAAAAGGTTTATTATAATGAGAATGTTTATCGTGTTTCAAGCTCGGCACATTCATATAAGGAAATAATGCAGGTCGGTATAGAGTGTATCGGAAATATTGACCTCTATAATCTTTCCGAGGTTGTTTTGCTTGCGGCAGAGAGCCTTAATATAATATCACCAGAGTGTGTTCTTGATATTTCGCATATGGGAATTGTTACCGAGCTTCTCAGTAGCTTTAAAATTTCTCTGAAAGCGGAAAAAAATATAATGCGCTATATTGGTGAGAAAAATATTCACGAGGCATCGGCTGCGCTTTGCGCCGAGGGTGTTTCGAATGAAAAAATCGTGCTATTAAAAGAAATAATCTCCCTTTACGGAAAGCCAGAGTGTGTGCTGCCCAAACTTTGCGAGCTTGTGGGCGAGAGTGAGGCGGTATGCGAGCTTAAGGGTCTTATAAGCCTTTTAGAAGGAGCAGGGTGCAGTGATATAATAAACATTGATTTTTCTGTTATCAATGATATGAGCTATTACAACGGCATCGTGTTCAAAGGCTTTGTGAAGGGTATCCCTAGCTCAGTTTTGTCGGGCGGTCAGTATGACAAGCTTATGCAGAAAATGAACAAAAAGACAGGTGCAATCGGTTTTGCAGTATATCTCGATCTTTTAGAGGGACTTTTTGCAGATGCGCCCGAGTTTGATGCTGATATTTTAGTTCTTTACGATGAAAACTCTGATTTAAAAGCACTATCCTCATTTGTCAGAGAAAAAACGGCGCAGGGAGTGTGCGTTACAGCAGAAAAAAACATTCCCTCAAAGCTTAGATTTAAAGAGCTGTATAAGGCTTGCGAAAGGGAGGTAACGAAACTTGAAAACAATGCTTAATGTTGCTCTCCCTAAGGGAAGGCTTGGAGAAAAGGTTTATTCAATGTTTGAAAAGGCGGGATTTCCGTGTCCCTCTATCCGCGAAAACAGCAGAAAGCTTATATTTGAAAATGAGGAGTGCAGTGTCCGTTATTTCTGGGTAAAACCCTCTGATGTTGCTATTTATGTTGAGCGAGGCGCTGCCGATATCGGCGTTGCAGGCAAGGATATTCTACTAGAGTACAAGCCCGATGTTTACGAGCTTTTTGATCTTAATATCGGTGTCTGCAAAATGGCGGTTGCGGCAGAAAAGGGCTTCCGCGATGATACAAGAAAAACCCTTCGCGTTGCCACAAAATTTACTAATATTGCAATGGAGCATTATGCAAAGCAGGGGCGCGATATAGATATAATCCACCTGAACGGTTCTATTGAGATAGCTCCCATTTTAGGACTTTCAGATGTTATTGTTGACATTGTTGAAACAGGTAGCACACTTAAAGAGAATAACTTAGAGGTTATTGAGGATGTTACTGAGATAAGTGCAAGGTTGATTGCCAATAAGGCGAATTTCAAGTTTAAGAGCGAGCTTGTTGAGGCTATTGTTGCGGCTTTAAACGAGCAAACGGAGGCGCAGAAATGATTAAGATATTACAGTATGGTCAGGTTGCAAATGAGGATATCTTTGCCCGTGTTACCCCCTCTGTAAATGTAGAGGGAATAGTTTCGGATATTATTGAGAATGTAAAGCAAAACGGTGACAGCGCAGTTCTTTCTTACTGCGAAAAATTTGACGGAGTGCGACTTTCTTCACTGCTGGTTTCTGAGGAGGAAATCGACGAGGCTATACGGCAGGTTGAGCCTGAGTTTATAGAGGTTCTAAAAAAAGCTGCCGCCAATATAAGCCACTTTCACGAAAAACAGGTAAGAAACAGCTTCATTATAAATGATAAAAACGGAGTTATAATGGGGCAAAAGATTATCCCTGTCGACAGGGCGGGACTCTATGTTCCCGGAGGCACAGCCGCCTACCCCTCAACTGTTTTGATGGACGCTATCCCCGCTAAAATCGCAGGCTGTAAAGAGGTTGTTATGGTAACTCCGCCCTCAAAAGAGGGAAAGGTTAACCCCGTAATTTTAGCCGCTGCAAAAATTGCAGGAGTAAACCGCATATTCAAGGTTGGCGGAGCGCAGGCTATTGCCGCCCTCGCCTTTGGCACCGATAGTATACCTAAGGTTGATAAAATTGTTGGCCCCGGAAATGCCTTTGTTGCCGAAGCTAAAAAGCAGGTTTACGGTACTGTATCCATTGATATGATTGCAGGACCCAGCGAAATCCTTATAGTTGCCGATGGGAAAAGCTCTGCACGCTGCGTAGCTGCCGACCTGCTTTCTCAGGCAGAGCACGATGTGCTTGCAAGTGCCGTTTTAGTAACAGATAGTATGGAACTTGCCATAGAAGTTCAGAAACAGCTCGAGGAGCAAATCCCACTTTTAGAGCGCTCTGAGATAGCAAGGAAATCCATTGATAATAATGGAAAAATCATTGTTGCAGAAAGCCTTTCTGCCGCAATCGAAATTTCAAATGAAATTGCTCCCGAGCATTTAGAGCTTTGTGTTGATAACCCCTTTGATTATCTTGACAGTATCCGCCACGCAGGCTCAATCTTTATGGGCAGAAATTGTCCCGAGGCGCTCGGTGACTACCTTGCAGGTCCTAACCACACCCTGCCCACAAGCGGAACCGCTCGCTTTTCAAGTCCCCTTTCGGTAGACGATTTTATAAAGAAAACACAGTACACATACTTTACCCGCGAGGCGCTCAAGGAGGTTGCCCGCGATGTTGAGCTTTTTGCCAAAAAAGAGGGACTCACAGCGCACGCAAAAAGCGCGGTAGTTCGTCTTGAGGAGGAAAAATGAGCAGGTTTCTAAGTCAAAAATATAAAAATCTCGTTCCTTATACACCGGGCGAACAGCCAAAGGAAATGAAGTATATAAAGCTCAACACCAATGAGTCACCCTTTCCGCCCTCGCAAAAGGCAATAGCAGAGGCGGAAAAGACACTAAGTAGTCTTCAGCTTTATTCAGACCCCGAGGCGACAAGGCTCAAAAAGAGTTTGGCTCTTACCTTTGGAGTGTCTGAGGATGAGGTTCTCCCCACAAACGGATCGGACGAAATTTTAAACTTTGCCTTTATGGCATTTTGTGACTCTGAGAAGGGCGCAGCATTTGCTGATATATCCTACGGCTTCTACCCCGTTTTTGCCGAAATCAATAATATCCCATATACAAAAATCCCCTTAGAAGAGGATTTCACTATTGATATTACAAAATATTTCGGTCTCGGCAAAACCATTTTTATAGCTAACCCCAATGCCCCGACGGGAATTGCCCTCTCGCTTTCCCAAATCCGTCAGATTTTGGATAATAACCGCGACAGCGTTGTGGTGATAGACGAGGCATATGTTGATTTCGGCGCAGAAAGCTGCGTTCCGCTCATTTATGAGTACGATAATCTCTTAGTTACCCAAACCTTTTCAAAATCGCGCTCAATGGCGGGCGCAAGGCTTGGGGTGGGAATAGGCTGTAAGAGTCTAATCGCCGACCTTAATGCTATTAAGTATTCGACAAACCCCTATAATGTAAACTCTATGACAATGGCAGCAGGAATTGGCGCGCTCTCTGATGAAGAGTATACTAAAAACAACTGTAAAACCATCGCACAAAACCGCGAGTGGCTCAAAAAAGAGCTGTTCTCACTCGGTTTTGAAATGACAGATTCACTTTCCAACTTTGTTTTTGTAAAGCACAAAACGGCAGACGGAGAAAAGCTTTATCTCTCCCTTAAACAAAAAGGAATTTTGGTGCGCCATTTCAGTGCACCGCGCATTTGCGAGTATCTGAGAATTACCATAGGCACACTCGATGATATGAAAACGCTTGTCAAAACCCTCAAAGAAATATTGGAGGAAATGAAATGAGAATAGCAGAAATTTCGCGTAAAACGGCTGAAACCGATATCAGCCTTAAGCTCAATATTGACGGCAAGGGCACCTCAGTTATAAACACAGGCTGCGGTTTTCTTGACCATATGCTTACCCTTTTTGCAAAACACGGAAAATTCGATTTAGAAATAGTATGCAAGGGTGACACAAATGTTGATGACCACCACACAGTTGAGGATGTCGGCATCTGCCTCGGAGAAGCATTCAAAGAGGCTCTTTGCGATAAAAAGGGAATTTGCCGATACGGCTCACTTGCGCTTCCTATGGACGAGGCGCTCATTCTTGCGGCAGTTGACCTTTCGGGCAGAAGCTATTTAGGCTATAAGCTTTCTATTCCCGCTCAAAAGGTCGGCAGCTTTGACACAGAGCTTGTAGAGGAATTCTGGCTGTCATTTGTGAGATGTGCGGGACTTAATCTTCACATAACAAGCCTCAGCGGCAGCAACTCGCACCATATAATTGAGGCTGCTTTCAAGGCGGTGGCAAGAGCGCTGAGAGAGGCTGTTAAAATAGACGCTGACTTTGCCGATGAAATACCTTCCACGAAGGGAGTTCTCTGATGGTAGCCATCGTAGATTACGGGGTTGGAAACCTCTTTTCACTAAAAAGCTCGCTTGCATTTATAGGTGCAGATGCAGTTGTAACCTCTGATGAAAAGGTGATAAGGAGCGCTGACAGAATTGTTCTCCCCGGAGTCGGCGCATTTCCCGATGCCGCAGAGAAGCTTTCTCAGAGCGGGCTTGATAAGGTTGTGGTTTCAGAGGCAAAGAGCGGCAAGCCGCTGCTTGGAATTTGCCTTGGAATGCAGCTACTTTTAGAAAAAAGTTATGAGTATGGCGAGCATGAGGGACTTTCACTTATAAAAGGTGAAATCCGTCCGATTTCCGATGTTGTCCCGAGTGACCTTAAAATCCCCCATATGGGCTGGAATTCGCTAAAACTTTCTCAGCCAACAAATCCACTTTTCAGGTATATTGAAAACGGACAGCAGGTATATTTTGTCCATTCCTTTTATGCTACAAGCTGTGAGGACTCTGTTATAGCATCTGCGGAATACGGAGCGCCGCTGACGGCAGCAGTAGCGGATAAAAATGTTTTCGGCTGCCAGTTCCACCCCGAAAAAAGTGGCAAGGTGGGGCTTAATATTCTGCGCGCATTTTGTGAGGAGGGCGGTAAATTATGCTGATTTTTCCTGCAATAGATTTGTATGAGGGTAAGGCAGTACGTCTTTTTAAGGGCGATTACAATGAGATGACTGTTTACAGCCACAATCCCCCCGAGGTTGCAAAGAAATTTAAAGAGCTAGGGGCAACCAGTATCCACTTAGTTGACTTAGAGGGCGCGCGAGACGGATCTACCCCCAACCTTTCGGTAGTTAAGACTATCTGCGAGCAGACAAGTTTGTTTGCAGAGGTGGGCGGCGGAATTCGCGATATGGAAACTGTAGAAACCTATCTTTCGGCAGGCGTCGGGAGGGTCATTCTCGGCACAGCCGCCGTAACAAACGAGAGCTTTCTTAAAGAGGCGGTTAATAGGTACGGCGAGAAAATTGCCGTTGGTGTCGATATCAAGGATGGCAAGGTCGCTATCCGCGGCTGGCTTGAAAAGAGTGAGTACGACGCCTTTGATTTCTGTAAGAAGCTTGAGGAAATAGGGGTTAAAACTATTATCTGCACCGATATTTCGCGCGACGGAGCTATGCGCGGCGCAAATCACGCACTGTATAAAGAGCTGTCGGATAAATTCAAAATAAACATTGTCGCATCAGGCGGAGTTTCCTCTATAGAGGATGTAAAAAAACTGCGTGAGCAGAATATCTATGCCGCCATTGTTGGAAAAGCTTACTATACGGGTGCTATTTCGCTCCCCGAGGCTATTGAGGTGGCAAAATGATAACAAAAAGAATAATTCCCTGCCTTGATGTTAAAAACGGCAGGGTGGTAAAGGGAGTAAATTTTGAGGGACTAAATGATGTTTCCTCTCCCGTTGAGCTTGCCCGATTTTATAGTGACTGCGGGGCAGACGAGCTTGTTTTTTACGATATAACCGCCTCGGCAGAGGGCAGAGCGCTCTTTACCGATATTTTAACCGAGGTTGCAAAAACTATATTCATTCCGCTTACTGTCGGCGGAGGCATAAATACACTTGACGACTTTGACAGAGTCTTAAAATGCGGCGCCGATAAGGTCAGCGTAAATTCAGGAGCTATTAAAAATCCCGAGCTTGTGAGACAGGCTGCTAAAAGATATGGTGACCAATGCGTTGTTCTCTCAGCTGATGTAAAGAGGGTGGACGGAGTTTTCCGCGTCTTTGCAAAGGGCGGCAGAGAAAACACAGGTATGGAGGCTATCGAGTGGATTACCCGATGCGTTAATATGGGCGCGGGTGAGGTGGTTGTCAATTCCATCGATACCGATGGTGTTAAGAACGGCTTTGATTTAGAAATGTTAGAGGCTGTCTGTAATGCTGTTTCTGTTCCTGTTATTGCCTCGGGCGGAGCAGGCGGTATAGACGATTTTACACGCCTTTTTAAAGCACTTCCTAAGGTAGATGCAGGTCTTGCCGCCTCGATATTCCATTTTGGAGAGGTGAAAATCCCCGATTTGAAAAAAACTCTCAGCGCACAGGGTATTGCAATGAGAATATAAGGAGAAAAAACGATGATTGATATTAACGAGCTTAAATTTGATGAAAAGGGACTTATTCCTGCCGTCGTTGTCGATGCCGACAGCCAGAAGCTACTCACCCTTGCATATATGAACAAAGAGAGTCTTGAAATTTCTATGGAAAAGGGACTTACCTGCTTTTACAGCCGTTCAAGACAGGAGCTTTGGCTTAAGGGCGAAACCAGCGGTAACTATCAGCATATAGTATCCATTACTGCCGATTGTGATAAGGATGCCCTTAAAATAGAGGTAAAGCCTGACGGACCAGCCTGCCATCTCGGAACTGTGTCTTGCTTTGAAAACCCACTCTTTGAGAGCAGGGAAAACAGCGCATTTTCTCTTGAAATTCTGATGAAAATGATAGAGGGCAGAAAAATTGAGAAAAAGGAAGGCTCCTATACCACCTACCTTTTTGAAAAGGGACTTGATAAAATTCTCAAAAAGGTGGGTGAGGAGAGCACCGAAGTTATTATAGCGGCAAAGGCAGACGACAAAAAGGAAACCATTTATGAAATTGCCGATTTAACCTATCACCTGATGGTGCTGATGCTTGAGATGGGCATTTCACTTGATGACATTCACGCAGAGCTTGCCTCGCGCCATGTTATCGACCATAAAGTTAAGCAGGAGAAAATGACAAAATGAGCTTAAGGGACCTACACGCCCATACCACCTTTTGCGACGGCAAGAACACCGCCGAAGAGATGGTTATAGCTGCGGTAAATAAGGGAATGAAAACCATAGGTTTTTCGGGGCATTCCTATACACCATTTGATAAAGATTACTGTATGTCTCCTGAAAAAACAAAGCTTTACCGCTACGAAATTATGCGCCTTAAGGAAAAATACCAAGGGAAAATAGAAATTCTCTGCGGCTTGGAACAGGATTTTTATTCAGATAGCCTGAAAGAAAAATATGACTATGTTATCGGCTCGGTGCATTACGTCAAGGTCAAAAACGGATTTTTGTCTGTCGATGACACTCGTGAGAAGCTGACCCTGGGTGTAAATGAGCATTTCGGCGGAGATTTTCTGCTGCTTTGTGAAAAGTATTTTGAAACTGTCGCAGAGGTAGTAGAGAAAACAAACTGCGATATAATCGGACACCTTGATTTAGTTTCGAAATTTAATGGCGGCGGAAACGAGCTTTTTGACGAAACTCACCCCCGATATATAAAAGCGGCAGAGGCGGCAATAAAGCGCCTGATAAAAAGCGGAAAACCATTCGAGGTAAACACAGGGGCAATTCACAGAGGCTACAGAAAAGTGCCGTATCCTGCGCCGCATCTTTTAAAAATGATTTATGAAAACGGCGGTAAGGTAGTGCTTTCGAGCGACAGCCACAGTGCAAAAACCCTCTGCTATGAATTTTTAAGCTGTCAAAAGATGTGTGAGGAAATAGGGTTTAAGTTTTAAATATCCTTTTAATAAAAAAGCCTCCCTTTAGGCAAGGGAGGCTACTTTTTATCTTGTTTTTTATGGTCTAATGCATACTTGCAACATTGCAGCACCAAAAGATTGAATGAAATTTTATTCTCGCTTGCTAATTTATTAAGCTCGTCAAATAAATTTTCAGTAAATCTAATCGTGCGAGGAACATTTGCGTGTTTCAATTCTGTTTCAATTTCAAACATATTATCACCCTTTTAAATATTATGTCAAAAATGGTTACAAATATATAACCAAAAGTGGTTGCATTTCATAAAAATAAATGATATTATAAATGGGGTGGTATAAATGAAATGTGAAAATTTTTATTGTATATATGAGCAGGATGGAGAGTGCTTGTTAGAGCAAATAGAAATAAACAGTACGGGGATGTGCAGCGAATGTATATTGCCATCGTTTCCGCCTGATATGCTTGAAAAGGTAAAATACATACAAAGAGAAAAATTCAGACGGCAGGATGAAGAATTTTAAGTTGCAGGGAAGGGGCTTGCTCCTTCCTTTTTTGTATAGTCTGAAACAATATTCACGCGAAAAATGCTGCTAAGGCATACGCAAAGACTAAAAGGGTTCTGCTGAATAAAAAATTAAATGTAAAAGTATGCTAAAAACCGCAAAAAACCGCCGTTTTTTCTTGACAAATAGTAATATGTA